>NZ_FAOZ01000005.1:0-111517 GCF_001536285.1 Parafrankia irregularis
AGGTGTACCGGTTCGCCGCCGCGGTCCCGCTGATGGGCAGGCTCGCCGTGTCACGGCTCGCGAACGTCCCCGTGCCCGGGGTGTACCAGCGGGCCTGCGCGGAGACCCGGTCGGTATCCGGATCCGTCCAGCTGCCCTGGAAACCCACATGCACCGCCGGGTTCCCCGCCACGACAGGATCACCGAACGGGTCGTAGCTACGGCTGTCGGTCAGCGCACCGGCGGTCGTGAACGCCGCGACGAGATCACCATGGGTGTCGGTGAGCGTCGCCCAGTTCCCCGCCGACGAACCGACCGCGACCAGGTCACCATCCGGATCACGGGAGAACGACGACGAGTAGTCCGTCGCCGGTTCCTTCTCCAACCCGGCGTACGTGAACGGCGCACTGTTACGGGTCGCGAGCCGGTCCAGACCGTCATAGGTGTAGTTCTGCGCCGTGCCGCCCTGGTTGTCGGCGACCAGCCTGCCGAAGGCGTCGAACACCGTCGTCGTCACGGTGGAGCCCTGGATCTTCGTGTCCAGGGTGCCACGAGGCGTGTACGTGTACGTCGCCGTACCGTCCGAGGTCAGCCGGTTACGTTGGTCGAAGGTGGAGGTGACGCCGTTCTTCGAGGTGCGGTTACCGGCGGCGTCCCAGGCGTAGGTCGTCGTCACCGACGACTGGTTCGTCCACGACGTCAGCTGGTCAGCCCAGTCGTAGCCATAGCTTTGTGTACCGGCACCCGCGACACCGGCCGGGCCGATGACGGTCGTCAGCCGGTTGTCGTTGTTGTCATAGGTGTACGTCTGGGTCCGCCGGACCGTGGAACCGGCGGTGAGCGTGTCACTCGTCGTACGGCCCAGATTGTCGTAACCGAACGTACGGGTCGCCCCGGAATAGGTGACCGAGGTGATCTGCCCCGCGTCGTCGTAGCCCAGGGTCCGGGTGCCACCGGTGACCGTGCCAGCGACCGTGGCGAGCTCACCGCGGGCCGTGTACGTGAAGTTCGACGTACCGGCCGGGTCGGTGCGCTGCGACATCCGCCCGGTCGAGTCGTAGGCGAAACTGCTCGCCCCACCCGGACCGGCCGCGCCGGTGATCAGACCACGGTCGTTGTACGAGAACGTCTCGGTGCCACCCGGATGGTTGACCGCGACGACCTGCCCGAGCAGGTCGTACGACAACGCCCGCGACGCCGACGCCGTGCCCACCCCGGAACCGCTCTCGGCGGTCAGGCGACCGAGCTCGTCATAGGTGGACGTACGGGTGATCCCACCCGGGGCGACGACGGTGATGGGCTGGCCGGCGGCGTCGTAGCTGCTGGTCCACGTCCGGTCGGCCAGGTTCGGGTGCGCGGTGGTCGACGGCTCGATGACCTTCTCGGCCAGGCCCAGGGGGTTGTAGGTCGTGATCGTGGGGTTGCCGCGGCCGTCGGTGACCCGGGTTGTGTTACCGGCCAGGTCGTAGCCGATCGACGTCGTGTTGTTGGTGGAGCCGTTGACGGGAACGGTGATGGTGCGTTGCTGGTTGCGGGCGTCGAAGGTGGCGGTGGTCGGGTGGCCGTTCGCGTCGGTCTGGGAGATGACGTTGCCCGCCGCGTCGTAGCCGGTCGACGTGGAACGCAGCAGGACATCGGTGGGTGAGTACTCGCCGACGGTGGTGGCGCGGCCGGCACGGTCGTAGGTGGTGCGGGTCTCCCGGCCCAGCGGGTCGGTCGTCGAGGTGCGCCGGCCGGCGAAGTCGTAGGCGTAGGTGGTCGTCTTCCCGAGCTCGTCATGCACGGCGGTCAGGTCGCCGGCGCCGTTGTAGTCCGAGGTGGCGGACGCGCCGGTGGCGACGTTGCCGGGGGTGAGGACGCGGACGAGGTCGCCGGCGTCGTTGTAGACGGTGTAGGTGGTGAACGTCTGGGTCAGCCACTGCTCGGTGGCGGTGGTCGCCCAGCGCCGGTCGAGGTCGTCGTAGGCGTAGAACGTCCAGCCGTCTTCCTGGTCGACCTCGGTGAGCAGGTTGTCGGCGTCGTCGTAGATCCTGCGGGTGACGCCGGCCGCGGCCTGGCCGGTGACCTGGGGGTCGGTGATGGCGACGGGCCGGTCGCGCCGGTCGTAGACGGTGGTGGTGGTCTTGCCGCGGGTGTCGATGTGGGTGGTCGGGTTGCCGTTGCTGTCGTAGGTCCACTGCTCGGTCGGCGTGATCGCGGCGCCGCCGCTGGGCCGGGTGTAGGACGGATAGGTCTTCTGGGTGACCTGGCCGAGGTGGTTGTAGCTGGTGACCGTCACCTGGTTGCGGGCGTCGCGGGCGTGGGTCGGCTCGCCGAAGGTGTTGTAGCCGACCTCTGCGGAGGGCCGGTCGGTGGCCGCGGCGGCGCCGTTCTCCTCGACCTGCACCGGCGGGGAGACCGTCTGGACGAGGTTGCCGGCCGCGTCGGTGACCTGGTCGGTCACGTAGGCCGAGTTCGGCGCGCCGCCCGGCACGTAGCCGCGGGGGTCGACGGTGCTGGTGACCTCGCCGCGCTGGTCGTAGGCGACCGCGCTGGTGAACCGCTGCACTCCGTCGCCGAAGATCGTCCTCGACGTCGGCCGAGAGTTGTCGTCGAAGGTGTCCTCGACGCGTCCGGTTGCCGTCGTGCCCGCCGCGGAGAAGTCCTTGGCGGTGACGTTGTCGCCGGCGTCGTAGGTGAGGTCGGTCCGGCGGGCCACGCCCTCGGGGTCGGCGATGGTGGCGGTGGCCCGGCCGGCCGCGTCGTACTCGGTCGAGGTCGTGCGCAGCCCGCCGCCGGTGGTGGTGGTGACCTCGTTGCCGGCGCCGTCGTAGGCGTGCTCGGCCAGGATGACGTCGTAGGCGCCGGGGCCGGACAGGAGCCCGTTGACCAGGTCCGGGGGTCGGTAGCCGTCGAGGATCTCCCGGAACGGCAGGCCGTCGAGCCAGTACAGGTGGCGGACGGTGCGGCCCTCGGCGTCGGTGGCGGAGGCGAGCCGGCCGGCCGGGTCGTAGGCCAGCGACTCCAGCACCACGTCGCGCGGCGAGGAGCCGGCGACCGGATCGTCGACGAAGTCCTCCAGCGTGGTCGTCGCCAGCTGGTCGTGGGCGGTGTAGGTGTACGAGGTGATCGTGCCGTTCGGGTCCGTCGTCGTCGCGACGTTGCCGTTCGGGTCGTAGGTCGTCGCGTAGGTCGACCAGGGGAAGCTGCCCGCGCCGATGGTGCGGTAGGTCTCCCGGTCGTCGTCGTCGTAGACGTAGCTGGTGGTGCGGGCGGTGTCACCGCCGGTGGCGTCCGAGATGGTGGTCTGGGTGAGGTTGCCGTTGGCGTCGTAGGTGTTGGTCGCGACCGGGGTGTGCGTCACCGAGGTGATCAGGTTGGTGACGCCGGGTTCGGTGATCTGCGCGGGCTTCCCGAGCTTGGTGTAGGAGGTGGTGGTGGTCACGCCGGCGGGGAAGGTGTCGGAGATCTCGGTCGACGTCAGCCGGCGGCCGAGCTCGTCGTAGGTGTAGGTGTGGACCAGCCCGGCCGGTTCCTGGTCGCGGCGCAGGTCGCCCTTGGCGTCGTAGCCCGAGGTGGTCGTCTTGCCGCCGGTGTCGGTGTGGGAGATCTCCAGGCCGCGTGGGATCGTCCCGCCGCCGGCCACCGCCGCCTCTCCGCCGGTGGAGTAGACCCAGGCCTCGGTGCGGCCGTACGGGTAGCCCGGCGTCGGCGGCGTCGTCTCGAAGACCTGGTCGCCGAAGCTGTTGTAGCTGTAGTAGGTCGCGTAGGTGTTGTCCGTCGGGGAGGCCGACCGGCCGTCCCGGTAGACGCTGATCAGGTCGTTGCGCGGGTCACCGGGCGGGCCGAGATAGTAGCTGTAGTACTCGGTGTTGACGAACAGAACATTGGCGTAGTAGGCACGGGCGACCGAACGGGCGAGGACGTTGCCGCGGGCGTCGGTCTCGGTCTGGACGATGTTGCCGTTCTCGTCGATGACCTGGTGCAGGAATCCGAGGTCGTTGTAGACGAACGTCCGGTTCCCGATGTCGTCGCGCTCGGAGATCAGCTTGCCGTCGTGGTACTCGAACTCGGTCTGGTGGGCCCGCGGGTCGGTCACTCGCACGACCGTGTTCGGGCTGGTCGACAGCACCGTGTAGGTGGTGCGGTTACCCAGCCCGTTCTCCCGCCACGCCACGGTGCCGTCGGTGTTGTACCCGATGGTCGTGTCGATGTTGCCCTCGGGCAGGGTGATCTGCCCGAGTTTGTCGTTGTACGCGTAGCCGTAGGTCGTCGGGTTGGCCGAGTGGGGGGCGGTGACCGAGGTCAGCTTGTCGCCGGAGTAGGCGTAGGTCCAGGTCAGCGCGCCACCGTGGGCGGCGACGTTCTGGGTGGACATGGCGGTGACGTGGGTGCCGGTCCAGGTCAGCGACAGTGTCCGCTGGGTGGTCAGGTTGGCCACCGAGGTCAGCCGGGCGTTGCTGTTGTAGGTCAGCTCCAGCTGCCGGCCGGCCGCGTCGGTGACCACTGCCAGCCGGCCGTCGGAGCGGAACGTGTACGCGCTCCCGGACTTCTCGGTCAGCGTCGTCGCTGCGGTCGCGGAGACGTCGTCGATCCGCCCGGACCCGGTCGCCTCCGCGAACGGGCCGACGCGGCTGCCGTAGACGACCGCCGGGTCGTTCACCGCCAGGATCTGGGTCCCGTTGCGCTGGACCCGGATGTCCGGCCCGTCCGTGATGACCGTCAACACGTCCGACGCGGTGCAGCACTGCCCCGCGCTCGACGTCGCGACCACCGTCTCGGCCCCACCGACGCGTTTGACCAGCTGCCACGTCCCCGCCGACGGCTGGGCCACCACCCGCCAGTAGTTGTTCGGGTCCGCATAGCGGAACGCCAGCCCCAGCCCGGTCTGCGCCACCGGCATCTTGAAGGAGAACAGGCCGTCCGCGGCCGCGGACACGGTCGCGACGTTGCGGTTCCCCGACGCGGCGGCCAGGTAGGCCGCGTTCCCGGAAATGCCCCAGGTGCCGTTGCCCAGCCCCGGTAGCGACTGCGTCTGCCACTCTTCACCGGTGTCGCCCGTCCCCAGTTCGGTCGACGAGTTCGCCCGGGTGAAGCTGTCGCGGTGCTGGTCGTCGACGATCGTGACCGACCCGATCCGCCCGGTACCGGTGGCCTGCGCGAACAGGCCCGCCTGCGTCGCGGTCGAGAACTGCGAGTCGGTGACCGACCCAACGACCTGGTCGTTGCGGTAGACCGTCAGGACCGAGCCCGCCATCCGCACCGCGTACGTGTCACCCGCGGCGCAGCAGGCGCCGGTGAACGTCGCGACCGTCGACTTCGTCCCGCCGACCCGCTTCGCCAGGATCAGCGCGTTGCTCGAGGGCTGCGTCTGCAGGATCCACAGGTTGTTGGCGTCCTGCACCCGGAACGCGACCCCGAGATTGTCCTGCGCGACCGGGGCGGTGAACCGGACCAGCCCCTCGGACGGGGCGGGCATCACCGCCGTGCCATACGTCCCCGACACCAGGTAGGCGTTGTTCCCGTTGATCCCCCACGTGCCGGACAGGACCTGCCAGGTCTCACCCGTGTCCGCGTCGCCCAGCGTGACGGTCGAGTTCGCCGCGGTGAACGACGCCACCTGCGGGCTCGGCGCCTGCATCAGCGAGTAGTAGCCGTCCTGCGGCGTGAACATGCCCAGGCCGTTCCGGCCGAACCTGGTGTCCCGTCCGTCCGGGTAGCCCACGACCAGGTTGCCCTCACCGGAGTCGTCGGCCCGGACGCTCATGTCCCACTGCGACGACCAGCCCGCCCCGAACATGCCCACCGACGTGTTACCGCTGTTGTACGTCCGGGTCAGCCCCAGCTCGGGCCCCACTCCGTCCACCGAGACGTCCGTCGACGACGACGCGTAGCTCCGGATCAGCGGCGACACCGAATCCACCGACGGCGCATAGGGGTCCCCGCCGAAATGCGCGCTCGTCGCCGGCTCCGGGATCTGGGTGTAGATCGTCATCGGCGCGGTCCACGCGCTGGTGACCCCGCCCGACTTGACCCGCCCCCGCCAGTAGTACGGATACCCCCAGCTCAACGCGTTCGCGGGCACCCGCCACGACGAGCTCGTGATGAACCCCCCCGACGACCAGCAGAAACCGCTGGCCGCGTCCGGGTTCGAGCAGATCTGGAACTCATACGTCGGACTCGACTGGTTACTGGAAAGCGTGAGCTCCGGGCGGAGAGTGTTGACCCGCTCCGCGTCCAACGGCGTCGAACCGGTCACCTGCACCCCGGTCGCCGGCGGCGCGACCAGCGCCACCGGCAGCATCGAAACACCGTGCGTGGAGAAGAACGCCCCACCCGACCCGGTGTCCTGCATGTCGAACTTGACGATGTAACTACCCGCCGGCGGTGGGCTGACGATCGCCTGCACGTCGACCGACTGCCCACGCGCGACCGCCACCGGCAGATTCGTCTGATATCCCTGCGCCACGATTTCGGTGGCCCCAGTGATGTCATACACGTGGTACGACAGCTTGTACTGGCCGCCAGCCGGCCAGGTGTTCTTCCCTCGGTTCGTCACCCGAACCTTGATCTTGCCCGGCTGGGTCGCGGTCAACGCCTGGTCCCACACCGGCGACCCCGACGGCCACGCGTATGCCGCGTCATACGGCGACCAGGTGATGGTCATCTTCGGCCGGTGGTCCCCCGACGTCCCCGCCGCCGTGCAGGCACAGTCCTGCGAGTCGAACTCCTTGTATTCGGCGACATTCCACGACGACGCCCGCACCGACAGGCCCTGGTTCGCCGTGGTGCCGTCGTTCCAGTCCTCGACCAGCTCCGTCAGCCGCGAGTCGGAGAACGTCTCCCAGCCGGCGTCACACCCCGTGTTCCCGCTCTGATGCGAGAAAGTGCCCTGCGCGACCTCACCGCCGACCGTCGCACCCGGCCACACCAACGTGGTGCCGTTCCACGCCTGCGTCACCTGGTACAACGACACCGGATGCGCAGTGCACGCGTCGTTCGAGGCCGTGTTGAACAGCGACACCTGCGCCGACAGGACGTTCGTGTTCGCCAGCGCCGAATTGTTCGGGAAATGCAGGTAGCCGTGGTTCAGGTCGCCGCTGGCCCGCAGCCCGACCCGCAGCTTCCCGTCCGACGGCTGCGGCGTGCTCGGCGTCGCCGACGACACCCAGGTGTCATCGGTACCCGCCGCCAACTGGGTGACCGTCGGGTCCACCCGTACCGGGAACACCCGCTCCGGCGCCGCCAGCCAGTCGGCGTCCAGGTCGACCCGCAGCGCCGGCGCACCGCCGTCCGTCCCCTCGACCAGGCTGTAGGTAACACCTTCCGACGTCGCCGGCTGCGGCGCCGAGTCCTCCATCCACCCGCGCGGGATCAGCGCGACCGGCGAGCCCGACCCGTCGGAGAGAACCACCTGGCCCTGCTCGTCCAGGCTCGCGGTCAGCCCTTCCAGCGCCAGCGGGAACGTCCAGCTCGTCGGCGCGTCCGGCGACCGCAGGACGATGACCTCCTTGAGCCCCGACCCCGTCGCCGACAGCTCCAGATCCGCCTGCTCCCGCACCTCGGCGAACGTCACCGACTGCGCGTCGGCCTCCCCCGGCGACGCCGCCGCCCCCTCCAGCGCGAACCCCGCCGACACGTCCTCACCCAGCTCGACCCGGGCCAGCTGCGGATCGTCCGCCTCCTCGGCGAACGTCACCGGCGCCTCCACCGCCCGCGCCTCGAACCCGCCGCCGCTCTGCTCCACCAGCGCGGTGTCCACCTCCGCCCACTCGCCCTGGGCATCCCTGAACCGCACCGGCTCCGCCGACAGCTCCGTCGAATACGTCCCGTCCGGGTTATGGAACACCGTCGCGTTCTCCGACCGGGCCGACTCGACCTCCACCCGGCCCGACTGCACCGTGCCGGGATCCCGCGCCCCCGGCGCCAGCTCCTCCTCCGACGGAAGCTCCGCGCCCGCGGGCACCTCCGGCAGCTCCACCTCCCCCTGCGGCGCGTCCGGGCCGGTCGGGTGCACCACCCGCCGCGGCTCAACCTCCGGCGTCACCGGCACCGCGCCCTCGACCGGCTTCACCTGCGACGCCAGCTCCGCCTCCCCCGGCGCGGCGTCCCGCGACGTCTCCTCCGCCGCTACCTGATGCTCCCGACCCTCCGCAGTGCCATCCGAGGACTCCGGCAGCTTCACGTCCCGGAACGGGTTCCGTTCCGAGATCGGCACCAGCTTCGGCTCCGTCACCCGGTCCAGCACCACCAACGCGAACCCGGTCAGGAACAGCGCCGGCACCAGCAGCAGCGCCACCCGGCGCAACCTGCGGTGCCGCCGCAACATCCGATGGCCAAACGACAAAGCACGACGCGGGGAAGGGTGCCGGGCGGTCATCACAGCTCCGAAACGCGCGGGGAACAGGCACGAGCCACGCAGAAACACGCAGAACACGACCCCCGGGCGGACAGCCCGACGGCCACACACACCCGGACCCGGCCGCCGTTTTCCCCGCCGACGAGGACGAGGAGGGCACGGCAGACTCACCGGCGTGCGCACACCACAAAGAAACGAGACCAGGGAACGGCCAGGCCGCCCCGGCCACGCGGACACAGGGGATGCGGCAGTACCCGCCGGCAGGTGCAGGCGGTGAAAGGCCGGCGCCAGTGCCGGTGACCTGCCCAGCCACACCAGCTGACAGGCGGCTGGCGATACGCGGGCAGCACAGATCGATAGCGATGGAACGGGAAGAACTAAAGACACGCCGGCACAGCGCCGTACACGGCGAAAACCCACCGGCAGCCAGGATGAACCTGGGGCAACCGGCAGGACAACGAGCAGGGAACCCAGGCCGCCGAAGCAGCCTTGAAGTGGGCGCCGCAAAGCATGGCACGCCCAACAATCAGGTGCAAGAAACTACTCAAAGTCCTTGCTGGAGATCAAAGATAACGCTCCGTTATCTCACGCCGTCATCAAGGAAGACGCGCGCGAATACCACCAGCAAGGATCGGCGTCCAGCAGAAGCGAGAAGTCGTCAGCGGACCGTGGGCCGACGACTGACGGCGTCACGCCGCGCGGGCAGGAACCACCCACGGACGTCAGGTCGGCAGCCCACGGACGCCAGGTCGGCAGCCCACGGACCCAGCACCCAGCTCACAGGCAACACACAGAATTTTCAGCAAACCGTCAGCGAGGGCCGGCCGCGGTCTGCCATAGTGACTCCCCGCCCCCGCACTACCACCGCATCAGCCCGCACCACCCCGCACCAAAGTCCTCCGCACACAACCCGACCCGCCTACCCCCAGCACCCCGCCAGACACGACCCGGGCAACCGTCCGTGCCCGAATCTGGCCCGCCACGCAAACCCGCGGCTCACCGACCCGAAACCCACCATGCCCCATATCCCCCGCCGGCATCGCGCCGCGGGGCGGCCGGGGCGAGAAACAACCAGGCCAGCTACGTCCGCCACCGGTGTTTTCACCTGCGAGAACACCACGACAGCGCGGATGTGGTCGGCCCGTTCCAGAAAGGAGCAGGCCCGGGTGAGCCAGCATGGCCGCCTCTTCCGCCGACCAGGCAGGCCGGCCACCTCGTCGCGGCCTGTTCCCGAGTACGCGGTACACGGCACGCTCCCCGCACCTTCAACCGCCGCGAGGCCTTTCCCCCGAGCCGCCCCAGCGCCGAACGATGCCGGCGCAAACGCGCCGTCCCGTCTGCTACAGGTGGAGGACATTCCGCGTGCCACCCCCACCGTCCTTTCCGGGCAAAGAGAAACCCCGGCCTGGACCCAGGCCGGGGTGTTCCTGATCGCCGGTCAGCCGGCCGTCGGCACCGCCGCGGTCTCCTCGACGACGGTGAACAGGCCACCGTCAACAGTGCTCCAGTCGCCGACGGAGCGGAAACCGAGAGTCGCGAGCAGCTTGTCGGCGGCCTCGCTGAGGGCGGGGACGTCGGCGGCGTCGAGGCGGCCGACCACGGTGCCTTCCGTGTCAGCCTCGCCACGGACGATCCGGACGTCGAGGGTGTCAGCGTCGACGAACGCGTAGGTGTTCGTGTCGGTCAAGGGAGCCTCCTTGGGACATGGGAGCGATCTGTTCGATTCGTACGAGGGCCAGCCTCTCGCAGCGACACCGACCCGAACTACGCGCCTCCCGAGGTGTCGGACCGCACCGGCATCTGGCGTGCCGCGGTCGTCCTGCGAGACCAATCCCAAACCGATGGCGGCCAAATCCGGTCCAACCGCAGATGCGAATGCGCTCCACAGTAGATATCGTGCGGCGCCAGTCCGCGACCGGATGATGTGCGGCCCAGTGCGGTTGGGAACTGCCGGTCCGTGCCTCTGACGTCCTATCGGCGGGGTCGACACCAAGCCGGTCGACGAAGAAGGCCCGCGCGGTGCCGACCACGCCATCGCCGACTCGGACGATGCGCCTGACGTCCACGCGCCGTCTGATCAGCGCCGGGGCACTCGCCCGAAGCCCACGCGGTCGTCCGAACCCCGACAAAGGGGCGGCGCCGATCGAGGTGGGCGCCTACCCACCGTGAGCCGACGCCGCAAACGCTGATGATGGTGGTCTTCGGCAGAGGCACCGTAGCTGTACGGCGACGGGCCGGACGGCGGCCGGGACGCACGCTGGCTTGCCACGCACCTGGAGAAAGAGCAGCGATTTTGGTCGGCAGCGCTACTGGTAGCGCCCGCGGTCAACCTGTCGGCCGTCGGCCCATTGCTCAGCAGCCGACAACCGTCGACACCTTTGGCTGGTCATATCCCGTTCGGCCAAGGATCGGCCACCAATAAAAGTTGACCGATCGGGATTTAGGAGAATCCATCGAGTGGCAATGATTCGCGATCCCTCCGGCCGCACTGCAGCACGAGGCGATGGATCGATTGCGGGTACGAATCGGTTCGACGCATTACTTGTCTGGGTTTCTCACTTCCTGCGAACATCCACTGGAAGGGATCCAGCTTCTCGAGAAACGGCCATCGGCGAATCACGGGAGCATCCGCAGTGGACAAGGTCGGAACAGTTGACGACATTCACGCCGCCGCCACGGCCCTGACCGGCCTCACCGATTTCGGTCCACCCGATTATCACGAGGGGCTTGAGATCATCCTGGCCGCCTACCAGGACGAGGCCGACCTCACACCGCTCGGCGTCGCGATGGCCCGCGACGAGTTGCGCGACATTCTGGTGGCCCGCCTGTTCAGCGAGGCCGGCTGGCGGCGCTATCCCGAGTACGCCGAGGTTCCGATCGAACGGCCGCTGTTCATCATCGGAATGCCCCGAACCGGCACGACCACGCTGCACCGGCTGCTGACCGCCGATCCGGCCCATCAGGGCCTGGAACTGTGGCTGGGCGCCGCTCCGCGTCCCCGTCCGCCGCGCCCGAGCTGGGCCGACGACCCGATCTTCCAGCTCGTCCAGGGGGCGATCCAGGCATTCCTGGATCGGAACCCGGGCTATCTCGGTATCCACAACCGGGACGCGGCGAAGGTCGAGGAATGCTGGCTGCTCACCCGTCAGTCGATGATGTCGGCCTTCTTCGAGTTCACCGGGCACGTGCCGACCTACTCGAGCTGGCTGGCCGGGCAGGACTGGACGGCCGCCTACGAGCGCCACCGCCGCAACCTGCAGCTGATCGGGCTGCCCACGCCCGGCCGGACCTGGGTGCTCAAGTACTCCGGCCACATGCTGTGCCTGGACGCCCTGCTGGCCACCTATCCGGACGCGCTGATCGTGCACACCCACCGCCGGCCGGCCAGCACCGTGCTCGGCTCGGCCTGCAGCATGGTGAGCCGGCTCTCGGCGGGCAAGTCGACCAGCTTCCACGGCGACGCGATCGGCCCGGCCCTGCTCGAGCTGGCCGACCGTGCCCTGACCCGCTTCGCGGCGGACCGGGCCCGCCAGGACCAGGCCCATTTCCACGACGTGGAGTTCGACGAGTTCACCGCCGACCCCCACGGGGTCGTCGCCGGAATCTACGAGCGGCTCGGCCGCCCGGTGCCCGAGCACGCCCGCGCCGCCATGGCCGAGGTGCTCGCCGAGGACGACCGGCTGCGCTCCCACCGTTATGACCTGGCCGAGTTCGGCGTCACCGCCGAGCAGGCCGACGCCCGCCTCGCCGGTGTGGTCTGACCGCCCACCGCACCGCACCGACGCACCGCATCGAACGGAGACATGATGACCACGACGGCGCCCACCGGGACGGCGGAAGCGGCCCTGGCCCGGTGGGGTTTCTCCGAATGGATCGCGCAGACCCGGCGGACCGGCGAGTTCATCGACACCCCCGAGCTGGACGGGGTCAACGACGCGGTCATCAGCGTCGACGGCCGCCCTGTGGTCAACTTCTCCGGCATCGGCATCCTGGGCTGGCAGCATGACCCGGACGTCCGCAGGGTCTTCGCCGCCGCGGCGGCCGAGTACGGCCTGGTCGTCGGCGGTTCGCGGCTGGTCCAGGGCCTCTCCCGGCCGCACCTGGAACTCGAGAAGCTCGTGGCTGAGATCACCGGCCAGGAGAAGGCGCTCACCTTCGCCACCGGCCTGCTGGCGAACCTCGGTTTCGTCCACGCGATGAAGGCCCGGTTCTCGTTCGCCGACGAACCCGGGGTGAACAACTCCGACATGGTCCTCGTGCTCGACTGGGACAGCCACTGGAGCATGTGGAAGGCCGCCGACGGGTTCAAGTACGGGCGCAACCTGTTCGCCTTCGAGCACAACGACGTCGCGGCGCTGCGGACGCTGCTGGCCGAGCTGGGCGACCGGCGGGTCGTCGTCGGTTTCGAGACGGTCTACTCGTCCGACGGCTCGATGGCGCCTGTGGGCGAGATCCTCGATGCCTGCGAAGAGTTCGGGGCGGTCAGTTTCGTCGACGACGCCAACGGGTTCATGGCGTACGGCAACGGTGGCCACCGGTTCGCGGCGGAATACGAGGCGCTGCGCCGCGCCACCTTCCGGATGGTGTCGTTCGGGAAGGCCGTCGGCCTGTCCGGCGGCGCCGTCGTCGGGCCGGCGGACGCCATCGACGCGTTCCGTTTCCTGTCAGGCACGTCGATTTTCACGACGAACATCCAGCCGCCCACCGCGCAGGCCATCACACACGTGCTCGAGCGGATGCGGCGCGACCCGTCGGTGATGGAGCGATATCTCGACCGGATTGACCGGCTGCGGGAACGTCTGATCGCGGTCGGCTGCGCCATCAATTCCACGCCGACCTTCGTCACCTCGATCGCCGTCGGTTCCAACGAGACCGCTGTGCGGGTACGGCGGGATTTTCTCGAGCGCGGCTACCTCGTGCCGATGTTCGTCTATCCGGCGGTCCGGAGGAACGAGGCGGTGATCCGTCTGCTCGTGAACAATCGGTTGTCCGACGAGCAGCTCGACGGATTCGTCGACACGCTGGCCGAGCTCCGCACGATCCACGGTTTCTGACAGCGCCCAACCTGCCGCGGGCCGGGCCGAGCGAGGGGCACCATGGATTCCCAGTCACCAGAACCTGCGTCACCAGACCCTGCGTCACCGTCCGCGGCGGTCCCCCGGCCGCTCACCCCGCCGCGCACCCCGTTGGTCGCCCCACTGGCCGCCCCGCTGGTCGCCCGACCGGCGTCTCGGCCAGTCGCCCTGGTCACCGGGTGTTCGAGCGGCATCGGCCTGCGCAGCGTCCCGGCGCTGGTCCGCCGCGGGTTCCACGTCGTCGCCACCCTGCGCGACCTGAGCCGCCGCGGCGCGCTCGACAAGGTCGCCGACGAACACGTCACGGTGCTCCGGTTGGACGTCACCGACCAGCGGACGATCGACGAGACCGTCGCCGACGTCCTGGCCGCGACCGGCCGTATCGACGTACTGGTCAACAACGCGGGGACAGCGCCGCCGAACTTCGTCGAGGAGGCACCGCTGGCGCAGTGGCGATCGGTGTTCGAGACCAACCTGTTCGGCCAGGTCGCGATGACCAACGCCGTCCTGCCCGCGATGCGGGCACGGGGCCGGGGCCGAGTGGTGATGGTCTCCAGCGTGGGCGGGCGAGCGCCGACTCCCCTGCTCGGCGTCTACTGCGCCTCGAAGTTCGCTCTCGAGGGGTACGCCGAGACCCTGCGGCTGGAACTGCGGCACTCGGGCATCGACGTGGTGCTCGTCGAACCGGGCTCCTACCGGACGCCGATCTACGACACGCCGCTGCTGGACGCCCCTGTCCCGGTCGGGTCGCCCTACGCGGACGACTTCGTCCGGCTGCGCGCGTTCTACGGCGAGTACATCGCCCACCACCTGCGTGACCCCGACGAGGTCGCGGAACTGGTCGCGACCCTGGCCGCCCGCAGGCACCTGCGCCTGCGTCATCCGATCGGCACCGACGCCTGGATCAAACTCGCGCTGCACGCCCTGCTCCCCTGGCCGGTCTACGAGCGGCTGACCCGCCGGCTGATCGGCCTGCGGCCGTAGCCGCCGCCGGGCGGCCGAGCACCCACGGCGCGTAGTTCCGAGCTTCTGACCTGGTATTTCGTCGCCCACAACGATCGGAGCGCTGATGGCGTCCACTGGGCAGCCACCTGGCGTCGACGTCGTCCGCGGTGCTGGCGACGCGGTGTCGGGAGGGCTGGCCGCCGGCCGGCGGCGGGTGGTGCTGGCGATCTGCTGCACAAGCGTGTTCGTCGTCGCGATGGACGCGACGATCCTCAACGTCGGCCTGCCGTCGATCAGGAGCGACCTACACGCCACGGACTCCGGGCTGCAGTGGGCCGTGGACGCCTACAGCCTGGTCATGGCGAGCCTGCTGCTGTTCTCCGGCTCGATGGGCGACCGGTTCGGACGTAGGCGCGTGTTCCGAACCGGACTGGCACTCTTCTCGATCGGCTCGCTGCTGTGCAGCCTGGCGCCCGGGCTCGGTTGGCTGACCGCATTCCGGATGGTCCAGGCGGTCGGCGGCTCGATGCTCAACCCCGCCGCGCTGGCAATCATCACCAACACCTTCACCGATCACCGCGAACGAGCGCGTGCGATCGGCCTGTGGGGCGGGATCGTCGGTCTGAGCCTGGCGCTTGGGCCGGTTGTCGGCGGGCTGCTGGTCGACACGATCGGCTGGCGGTCGATCTTCTGGCTCAACGTACCGGTCGGCGCCCTCGCGCTGATTCTCACCGGACGGTACCTGCCCGAGTCGCTGGCGCCGCGGGCCCGGCGTTTCGACCCGGCAGGCCAGGTACTCGTCGCCGTCACCTTCGGTACGGTCACCTACGCGATCATCGAGGCGCCGAAGGTCGGCTGGGCCTCCCCACCGACAGTCGCCATGTTCATCGCCAGCGCACTCGCTCTCGCCGGGCTGGTCGCATGGGAGAAGCGGCGCCCGGACGCCCTGTTGGATGTGCGGTTCTTCCGCAGCGCACCGTTCTCCGGGGCCACGGCCATCGCGATCTGCGCGTACGCGGCAATGGCCGGATTCCTCTTCCTGAACACGCTCTACCTCCAGGCCGTGCGCGGCTACTCCGCGTTGGACGCCGGCCTGCTGACGCTCCCGATGGCGGCCGTCGCGACGCTGACGTCGCCGATCTCCGGTCGCCTCGTGGCCAGCCGCGGCCCCCGACCAGCACTGATCATCGCCGGGATCGCGATACCCGCCAGCGGAGTCATCCTGTCCTTCCTGAGCGGCTACGAGAGTCTCGCGCCGGTCATCTGCGCGTACGTGCTGTTCGGCGTCGGGTTCGGAATGGTCAGCGCGCCGACCACGAACATCGCGGTGTCCGGCATGCCACTCGCCCAGGCAGGCGTCGCGGGGGCGATCGCCGGTACCAGCCGGCAGATCGGCATCGCCCTCGGTGTCGCGGTCTTCGGCTCGGTGGCCGCCCATCGCGTCACAGATGGCTCCGGAACGGCGGCCATCGACCCAACCAGCGCACCACCCTGGTGGATCATGACCGGCTGCGGACTGACCATCGCCGCGCTCGGCGTTCTCACCACCGGCCGCTGGGCGCGGGAAACCGCAACCCGGACCGCAGCGCTCTTCACCCCCCGGCCGGCGCCACCCGAGCCCGAGGTGCCATCCCCGCCACCGCCCGCGCCGAGCAGGTAAAAGGGGCGGAAACCCGCATCCGGCGGGTCACGGAGTTCGACGCCGTCGCGGCAGCGGGGCCGGTGCCCCCGCTGCCGCTCCGCTGGGCGAGGTCTGTTCTTAGCGGTTCGCGGTGGCGATCTGCTTGTTGAGCTGGATGGGTGGCGTGTTGAAGTCGAACGGCGGCTTGGGAACCCAGCTTCGGATGACGCCTGGCTCGAAGATCAGGCAGTGGGTGGAGCCGCCGTACTGGAAGTAGCCGATCTCGTCGCCCTTGGTGACACGCTGTCCGGCGCTGACCCCGATCTTGCAGGAGGAGATCTCGGCCATGCCGACGAAGACGCAGGCGACGGTGCCGATGTTCTTGTCGTCGCAGGCGATCACGATCACGGCGCGGGTCGCGACCTGGCTGATGTAGCCCTGGGAGTCGTTGGGGCCGCCGGGGTCGAGTCCTTCGGCTTCGAGGTCGGAGTAGTAGGTGCCGTCCAGGTTGTAGGTGGTGACGATGGTGCCGGTGACGGGTGCGTGCCAGCGGTGGTAGTTGTAGGCGCTGAGGAATGCCTGGTAGATGTCGCCGCCGACGAACTGTTCGGCGAGTGCCCGGTGTTCGCTGGTGAAGATGTCCAGAAGGGAGTATGGCTGGGCCTTCATCCAGAAGCGGTCGGTGAGCTGCACGTTGTTCTGGATGTTGTAGGGGGTTGCCTCGCAGGCACTGACGATGACCGTGTCGTCGCCCGGTCCATCTACGGGCCGGACGCCTTTTTTGAACACTCGGGTGAAGAACGCGTTCCACGACGCGAAGCCGTAGTACGGCTGGGTCTCGTCGTGGACGTAATCTGCTATGTGGATGTAGGCGTCGGCCTTCTGGGAGAACCATCCGCCTGCGTCGTCTTTGGTGAGGTACGTCCGCGAGCCGGCTCCGCTGAGGAACTCACACCAGTACTCCAGCACGGCCTTGAGCTGGCCGTTCAGTTGCGGGAAGCGGAACAGCGGGAAGCCGGCGGGCATGCACATCGGCCAGTCGAGCAGCGCGTTGAGGGGACAGCCGACCAGCTCGGTCGTGTCGAACGGCGGGGCGTAGGTCATGAGCTCGTCGATCAGAACCATGAGCTCGTCGATGGTGTGGTAGCCGAGGTCGTAGCCGGCCGCGATCGCCTGCTCGATCGCCTGGGTGAGGTACATCCGCAGCACAGGGTCGGTGTTCACGAGGGTCGCGAGATCCTGCACGGGCGGTGTGAGCCGTGCGCCGGGTGCTCGTTTTTTGGCTTTCTCGGCCAGGTTGCGGCGGAAGGCGACGAGTGCTTCCTCGCGGACGGGTAGCCACCGCCCGCGCCGGCTGGCCTGGACTGCAATTGTCTGGGCATCGTTGTTCATACGATGAGTCCCTCACTTCCCGATGGAAAGGGGAATGACTGATACCGTCGACCACCGGCCGCGTCTTCTGGTCGACATGTCACGATGTCGACGGCCACGGTTTTCTCGATCGTCCGCGGCCTCGCCGCGCGGGGCCTGACCCTAACACGGGAACGCGTGGCGCCGATTACGGGAAGCCGTCATCCGAATAGGCAGGATTTCGGGTGATGGTCCCGCCGGCTTCATGGCGGTTCAAGGTCTCTCGCCTCGCGCCGATCTGCTGGGCACCGGCAAGGTAGGGCAGAACGGCTCCGCTGCCGCGGGCCTCTGGTCCGGCCGGACCCGGGCCGTCAGGCTGTGGCGGTCTGGCTGTGGCCGTCTGGCTGTGGCCGTCTGGCTGTCAGGGGCGACACCGGCCGGGCGGTTCCCGGCGGGGGACGGCGGCGGAGGGGCTCGAGGCTGCCGCTGTCGCCGCGACTGCGAGGGCGGCGCCGATGCTGGGTGCGAGTGCGGTTGCGGCGGGCGAAGCGTTCGGCTCCCCACAGGTCGGCGACGGGCGCGGCCTCGACAAGGCTGAACATCCCGCGGCTCGCGCCGACTATGACGGCGACGCCGACTGAGGCGAAGGCCGGGCCGGGTAGGACCCCGAGGTTGAGGGTGGCGAGCCCGCCGGCGCCGATGACCACGGCGGTCCGGCCGCGCACGGACAGCCGGGCGACCATGGGCTGGTGGAGAACCGGCCGGCGACCTGACCGACACCACCCAGCCCGGTCGCCCAGGCTGCGCGGGTGGTCGACAGGCCCCGGCCGGTGCGGAGGCGGACGAGGTTGACGACGACGGGCCCGGCCTGCTGGTGACCGGGCGTGTCAACAACCGATCCTGGTACGGCACCACGCCTCTCGACGACACCGAGATCGACCGGCTGGTCGCCGGAGGCGTGCGGGTCTTCGTGCGCATGTACGGCCACTGACCAGGACAATGTCAGGGGCTGTCCCCGCGGTCAGTGCGGCTGGTCGAGTTGACTGGCGACGAGCGGGAACTCTGCCTTCAGGAGCGTTGCCAGTTGCTCCTGAAGCTCACCCAGCGCGGTCGTGGCGATGCGCCACACGATTGACCAGTCGACCTCGAAGTACGCGTGAACAGCGATGTTACGGAAGCCCGTGACGGACCGCCACGGCACATCCGGCCAGCGGTCGCGGATCTCGGGCGAGACTCGCCCGGCCGCCTCGCCGATCACCAGGAGTTTCTGCAGAACGGCGCTCTGGATCAGGTCGCTCGCCAGGAAGGCGGCCTCGTCGACGTCCTGGACGAACGTCGTCGCGGCGGCCGCCGCTTCGATCATGTCGACGAGCTAGAGCTCGTCACGCCGCATAGAGGACCCGAGCCTCCGCGAGTACCCGGTCGCGGATGACCCACTTCAGCCGGGATTTGGGTACCAGGTCGACGTGCCGACCGACGATCTTTTCGAGCTCGTCCCGAAGATCGACGATCTCGAAGCCAAGCTTCGAGTCGGGCGCCAGTACATACAGCAGGTCGACGTCCGAGGAGTCGGTGTCGTCGCCACGAGCCACCGAGCCGAAGACGGAGAGCTCGGCGACCCCGTAGCGTCGGCACACCTCGGCGATCCGGCTGTCACGAAGGTCGACGGTCACATCGCCATTATCGCCTCCAGGCAGCCACGACCGCACGGCTCGGGCACCGCCTCGCGGGCTCTGGCGTGCTTTCGGCGGCACCAGCCGACAATCGAGTCCGGTGATCTTCAAGCGTCAAGGCGAATGTGGCGTAGCTGGACGGCGAGTTGATATCCACGTCGCAGGAGCCACCCTGACGTGTCGAGACCAAGCGTGAACCCGGCGTGGCTTGCGATGTCATCCGTCACGGCGGAGATCGACAGGGCGTCGGTGCGGAGATGGCGGGCGAACTCGGGGGCTCGCAGGACGTCGAGGGCGTGGTCGAGTTGGCGGGCGCTGTAACTGCGGGACGTTTCCCCGCGCCGGTGGATGCGTCGAATCATCGTCGCGCGGTCGGCAAGAAGCGTGACATGAACGACGCGGTGTCCGGCGAGGTGGGCCGAGGCCGTCAGCTCGACGAGCACGCCGGGGTCGAGGATGGTCATCGGCACGATCACCGGGTCCTCGGGCCCCCGGAGAGCAAGGTGGAGCATCTCGCTGACCGCCTGGCGCCACAGCGGCACGTCGCGGAAGTCCATGCGCCGGGGCTTCGGGAGCATCCGGCGCATTGCGAAGCCGAGGTGCTCAGGGTCGCTGACGAAGCTTCCAGGCAGTCTGCGGTGCAGGTTGTGGGCGACCTGGGTCTTCCCGACGGCGTTCGGACCGTTGATCCAGATGAGGGTCGCCACCGGCCGAAGAATAGTCAGGCCCAGACAGACCAACATCACCAACCATCAGCGAACAGCGTTCCGTCCAGGCCGGTAGAAACCCTTCTCCGCGGCGCGCAGAAGCGTGTCGGCGAGCGAGACCGGCAGGAGGACGCAGGCATCCAGCACGACCGTGTACGGGGGCATCAGGGCGCGGTCGTGCCGGCGGATCGCCGCCTGGCCGCCTTGAGCGCGGCCGCGTAGTCCTCGGGCCTGGCGTCGTAGAGGCCCGCCTCGCTGGCGTCCTCGGTCATCCGGTCCAGTGCGGCCCGGCGTTCGGCGCGGCGCCGCTCCTGATAGGCCAGCAGGTCGGTGAACAGGACACGGCGGTGGCGGCCGGGCTGGTCGAAGGGGATGTGACCCTCCTCGAGGAGCCGGACGAGGGTCGGGCGACTGATCCCGAGGAAGTCGGCCGCCTCCTGGGTGGTAAGCCGCCGGGTGTGCGGCACCAGCGTGATGATCTTTCCCTGGCGCATCGAGTTCACGACCTCGACCAGCAGCCGGTAGACCTCCTCCGGCAGCGGTACCTGCTCACCGTCCGGGCCGAGCAGCAGCGCGGGCTCGGCGTGGAGGTCCAGGAAGCGGGCCAGGTCGAGCAGCGCGCCCAGGTCGTGCGGCGGGAACGCCACACCCGCCTGTGCCGTCGTCGTCGCGCCCTTCACACCCGCCAGCATAACCCAAATCGAAAAAATCGAAACCGATCACTGCTGGTGGCGGTCGGCGGTCGGGTGCCCCTATGAGGTTCGTGGACATGACGAAGGCCAGCCAGGAGACGTTTGTGTGCACACCGGCGCACAAGGAGGGCTCCGTGGCCACGACGAAGGTGGGGATCCGTGAGTTCCGCGCTGGACTCGCGGACTACCTCGCCGCCGACCACCCGATCACGTAACGCGGCACGGCCGGACGGTGGGGGTCCTCATCCCGACAAGACCGACCTCACGGCTGAGATCGCCGCACTCAGGTCCGCAGCGGCGCGGCTCGATGAGAATGCTGGCACTTGACGAGACCGAGATCGATGAAGTCGTCGAGGACCACAAGGAAGCACGACGCGGAGAGCCGGTAATGGAGATCCAGCGGCGACGCCTGCCCGCCGGCACGCACCTCCCCCTTGATACAGATAACGGGGTGCCGGCTGCGACAGTCGCCGCGATCGAGCCCAGCCCTCGCCACCCAGATGCACACCGCGACGCCCTACAGTTGATGCAGTTGTTGCACTTGGATCAGATGGAGGGGTCGGCGTGACCGAGCTACTGCTGCTACGCGACGCCGAGGCCCTGCACCGCGCCCTGGCGACATCCGGTGGCGAGGTGCAGGTGGCGTTCTCGCGCGAGACAGCCGAGCTGGTCTCCCGCCTGCTCGACGCCCGGGCGAGAGGCGAGGAGCTCATCGCGACCCCCCGCGCCGCCGAGGTCACGCCGACGGAGGCAGCGGTGCTGCTGGGGATGTCACGCCCCCAGGTCCGCAAACTGATGGACCGCGGCCTGTTGCAGTTCCGCAAGGTCGGCACCCACCACCGTGTCCGGGTCTCATCGATCCGAGCGTTCCTGGAGAACGAGCGCCCACGCCGGCGCGACGCACTCACCGAACTGGCCGCCATACAGAACGACCTCGGCCTGACCGAATGACCGCCATCGGCGACGCCGACCTGATCCGCGTCGTCCTCGCGGACGCGAACGTGCTCTACTCCCGCGTCCTACGCGACTACCTTCTCTACGCCGCCGACCAGGAGATCATCACCGTCGCCTGGAGCCCTGCGATCCTCGCCGAGGCCGTCGAACACCTCAGACTGAACGTGGCCCACTTCGACCATGCCGCCGCCCAGCGCCTGGTGACAGCGATGAACCGCGCGTTCCCCTTCGCCGAGATCGAGCCCTCCGACGAGGATTTCCGTGCACTCGCCGACGTGTGGCTACCAGACGAAGACGACCGGCATGTCCTGGCCGCCGCCGTCGCCGCGGAGGCGACCGTGCTCTGCACCTGGAACGTCAAGGACTTCCCGGCCGACGCCGCGGCGGTCGCCGGAATCGAGATACTCACCCCCGACGAACTGTTCTGCCGCCTCGTGGCGGAGTACGAGACACAGATGATCGCCGCGCACCGAACGGCCGTCCGGCCCTGACCGGCGCGACCGACAGCTCGACAATCGCGGCCCTGCGCCGAGCCGGGGCTTCGACAACCGCCGATCGGCGCTGTCGCGTCCGGCCAGGGAGGCATTCAGACTGGCGGCCACCATGATCAGGTGATGCGTCGAGGTGTAGCCGCTCCGCCGGCGCCCGTGTCGGGGTTCACGGGCTTCCGGTTCCCGCCCGAGGTGATCGTCCTGGCGGTGCGGTGGTACCTGCGGTTCGCGTTGTCGTACCGGGATATCGAGGAGCTGCTCTCCGAACGCAGGCTCCAGGTTGATCACGTCATCGTCTACAGGTGGGTGCAGCGCTTCACGCCCTTGCTGGTTGAGGCGGCCCGGCTGTGTCGGCACCGGCCCGGTGCCAGGTGGTTTATCGATGAGACGTATGTCAAGGTCTCCGGCCGGTGGACCTATCTGTACCGGGCCGCTGAACAGCATGTCCTCGCCAGCGAACGACGCGACCAAGCCGCCGCCCGGCGATTCTTCGTTCGGGCGCTGGCCCAGGGGCGCCGGCCGGTCGAGGTCACGACCGACAAGGCGCCTGTCTACCCGAGGATCCTCGACGAGCTGCTCCCCGAGGCCTGTCATGTGGACGCTGCCCGGGAGAACAACCGTATTGAAGCCGACCACGGCCGGTTGAAAGCCCGACTCCGGCCGATGCGCGGCCTGAAACGGCTGCGTTCGGCCCAAACTGTCAGTGCCGGACATGCATTGGTGCAGAACATCCGCCGCGGCCACTACGAACTCGGGATCGACAGCAGCCCGCAGCTGACGCCACAGCAGTCTGACCGGCGGACGCCGCCCCGGCCCGCTGGCATGCCCAGCTTCCTCGGAACGCAACAGCGCCCCCGGAACAACCTCGCCTACTTGCAAGGGCAGGCGAGTGGCGTCCGGTAACGACGTTCATGCCCCCCCGAGCCGGGGTCGCTGTTGCGCGGCGGATCTCGCTGCTGATCGTGGCAGGGGCGCGGCCGAGCTGGCGGGCGACCTCCCGTAGCGAGTGCCCGGCGCGCCGCAGGTCCGCGATGCGGACCCGTCCGTCCTCGGACAGGAACCGGGACGACAGGGCCCGCGGCTGTTCGGTGATTGGCGGGTATGAGTAAGTCCGGTCGGCCTGGTCGGTGCTGGTGCGTCCGTAGCGCCACCGTGTCTCGGTCCTGCGGTTGATCCCGACTTCCCGGCACGCCGCCGAGTTGCTCACGCCCTGCGCCATCGGCAGATGGTAGTGATCACGCTTGGCTGCCTGCGGCTCAGGGCCTCGCTTGCGCCCGTTCGGTCGGGATCCGGTCATCGCAACACCTTTCGTGACTGGTGTTGCAACCACCGTTAGAACCCAAGTCGGTAGGTGGGGCCAGAAGAATCCCTTAGAACCATCTCACGGTCGTTTGCCGGCTATTTCCAGAAGATAGTCACGGTTGATCAGCTTCAGAAAGAACCAGAACTGTGGGTCGTCCGCGGCGAGGCGCCGGGCCTGCGCATCATAGTAGATAATCCTGGAAACCGTCGCGCTAGCTGCGAGCCTCTCGGATACTTTGGCAATAAATACCTGGTCCACCGCGCGGGCTTGTCCGGGGTGGTTCTTTTTATGATCGTCAAGGGAGACAACGCCCCGCGAATCATGTCCCAGCGCCAGCAGGAGGTCGACGCAGACCGACTCGTTCTCGCCGTCCAGCGTCACAAATTCCGCTACCGGCGCACTGAAAATCCGCTTGAGTTCGTCAAGAACCTCTCGTGCGGCCTGCTCGATGTTGGTCTTGATCCGCTGGGTGCTGCGCGCGGTCCTCTCGACTCCGTTGAGCGCAGCCAGCCACCAGCACAATCGCTGCGCGCCCACGAGGCTCCCCGACGCCATTTCGACGATTGCTTCGCGATCGTCGAACTCGATGTTCAGGGCCCGCTCGCCGAGGTCGATGAGTGCGCTCAGCTCACGGCGCGTGGCAGGCTTGGGCTCTAGAACATAGATCCTGGTAGCGATATCGTGGCTGATCCGTATGAGAGATTGCGCTGTTTCCGGGATGCCGGCGATCACTACCTTGGGCGCTATTTTATCGTTCCGCGGGGCGGCAACAGCACGCCGGTCGGCGAGTTTCTTTATGTAGCTGACCACACGCTTCTTGAGATCCTCGGGCAGCCAGTGAAAATCATCGATCACTACGACGCCGTCATGCCCGTCATCCACGATAGTCCGGATCTTCTCGACGTCTCTCGGTTCATTGGCGGTCAGCAGATCAACTTTGGTGAATCTTGTGCGGTCCTGCTCTATCGCGTGGTTGAGCAGCGTTGTTTTTCCGAGACCTGACGCCCCCTCAACGACGATACTGAGACCCGGCTGGCGTAGTTTCATCTTGAAGGGTATGAACAGTTTTTGCTGAACGAACGTAACGATTGGAACCTGCGAGTAGATGAAGACATCGCCGAGTTCAAATTCCGGCCTACTACTGTCGGGTACCGTCGTCGGAAAGCGGGGGGCGACCCCTTCCCGGGAAAACACCGGAGGTGCTGCGATGCCATCCGGGATGCCGTCGGAGGCGCCGGGAGGAAACTCCGGTGCGGTCTGGGGCCTCGCGCGTCCCTGGAGTGAGCCCCTGACTCCGGTGAGCAGCGCCACTCTGGCCTCGTCCCTGCCGAGATCGACCAGATCAATACTGACGATGCTGCGGAGGACGCCCGTCGCGTGGACATTCTCGACCCGAATCGGGATTAGCTTGCGCGCCATTCCTCGGGGGTCGCTCCGGAAGGCGGCCTGCCATTCGACCTGGCCGTACACCGACTCGAGGTAGGAAGACGACACCACTGCCAGGGTGCGTCGCGAGAGCGCCATGCCGCGATCCATTCCGGCAACCCAATTGGAACCGGGCACGAAATCCCATGCCTGCACGAGCAGGCTATAGCCTGCTTCCTCCAGCGTCCATGCAATCCACTCCGCCCACGGACGGTCGATTGCCGTGTAAGAGATGAAGAAGTCCCAGTTATCCTCGCCGTGCCGCGTCGGTGAATCGCCGGGTGGATCTCCGGAAGGTGTGGCACTCGTCGTGGGTTCGACACGCCGCCCGCCTGCTGCCAAAAGGAGGGAGTTGGCTGGGTACAGTCTGCGGGCCTCCTCGATGAGACGATCGGGTCCGTCTCGGATCACGCCGTGTTCTAGCAGCCTAGCGACGGTGTGCCAGAAAAGCTTCGGGGTCGAGTCACCCCAGTTTGGCTGCCGCGCGCGTGGGAATCCGACAATGTCGAGCAGCATCGCCGCCGACTGGGCGTCGCTGAAAAGCTCGGCCAGTGCGTCGATCTGTTCCCCGGTCAGCGCCCGTTCCACCGTATCCCCCGTCGCGTCGTCAGCGGCCGGTGATTGCCGCGCCGACGATGGTAGCCGTTGCTGTGCGATCCGCTAATCTTGGCCTGTGCACGGTAGTCTCGCCGTCTCGCCGATGGCTCACGCGGCAATGCCGTCCGAGCATTGTCCTGTGGGGTGTCAGAAGTCGGCCTGGGCCCGTGAGCTGGGATGATGCGACGGTACGGCAGCCGGCATGATGGTCAGCTATGTCCATCCGCCTGCTCTATCTGATCTTCGTTCGGGTGTTCGGCTGGTTGATGCTACTCGGTCGTTCGTCGGCCTCGAAGGACACCGAGTTGGTGGTGCCGCGGCATGAGGTCGCAGTGCTACGCCGTGCCCAGGGCGCTGTTGCATTGCGGGGAAGCTGGGCATGCCAGCGGCCCGGCCCGGCCCGGGTGACCGCCGGTCAGACAGCGGCGGCGAGTTCGGTGAACGCGGCTGCCAGCCGCAGGTGCGGATCGGTGTCGATGGCGAGTTCGTAGTGGCCTCGGCGGATGTTCTGGACCAGGGCGTGGCCGGCGCTGATCGTCTGGACGGACCGCAGCTGTTTCGGTCCGCGCATCGGCCCGATCCGTGCTTTCAACCGGCCGTGATCGGTTTCGATCCGGTTGTTCTCCCGTGCCGCGTCGACATGGCAGGCCCCAGGGAGTAGCTCGTCGAGGATCCTCGGGTAGACAGGCGCCTTGTCAGTAGGGACCTCGACCGGGCGGCGCCCGTGCGTCAGCGCCCGAACGAATAGCCGCCGGGCGGCGGCCTGGTCGCGACGTTCGCTGGCCAGGATGTCGATCCTGGCCGTACTGGTCAACGGCCCGGTACAGGTAGGTCCAGCGGCCGGCGACCTTGATGTAGGTGTTGAGTCGGCCTGGAGCGCGGTACTGACATTGCCGTCAGTCCGTTTCTCCAGACCGCTCGCCGAACCGGACGTGCCCGTTCCCGGGCATCCGGCTCTCCACGCCGCGGCGGATGTTCTGGACCAGTGCGTGGCCGGAGCTGATCGCTTGGACGGACCGCAGGCGTTTCAGGCCGCGCATAGGCCGGAGTCGGGCTTTGAGCCGGCCGTGATTGGCTTCGATCCGGTTGTTCTCCCGGGTCGCATCGACGTGACAGGCCTCGGGCACCAGGTCGTCAAGGACCCGCGGGTAGACCGGGGCCTTGTCGGTGGTGACCTCCACCGGCCGCCGGCCATGGGACAGCACCCGGACGAAGAACCGGCGGGCGGCGGCTTGGTCGCGGCGCGTGCTGGCGAGGACGTCCATGACCTGTCGGTGCTGGTCAACGGCCCGGTACAGTGCCCTCGGACACCACCAGGCCGCCCGGGAGCTGGATGAGGACACCCTGACCCGCCAGCGCCGGATCCTCGGCCCCGACCACTCCCACACCCTGACGACCACACGCCTCATCAGCTGGATCGACGAACAGTCCTCCCGCGGCTAGGGGTGTTGGTAAGAAACGTGTCACCAGGTGCAAACGCGGGTGATCTTCAATCGTGTCTACCGCCGACCCACCGTCGGCCGGGACCCCTCCCTCCCCCTCCGTCGGTAGTGGCTGCCAGCCTCAACTGTGGGCGCGTGTCGCTCCCGAGCTCGTGGTGGCCGCGTCGGATGTTCTGCACCAAGGCGTGTCCGGCACTGACGGTCTGGCCGGACCGCAGGCGTGTCAGCCCGCGCATCGGGCGGCGCCGTGCTTTGAGCCGGCCGTGGTCGGCTTCGATCCGGTTGTTCTCCCGGGCGGCGTCGACGTGGCAGGCCTCGGGGAGCAGCTCGTCGAGGAGCTCCTCCACATCGCGGTACGACAGGGCGACCCGCAGGTACCACCGCACCGACAGAACGATGATCTCCGGCGGGAACCGGAATCCCGCGAACTCCGACGCCAAAACCGGTAGGCGGGCACGACGTCGACGCGTCACTCGATCACGACCGATCGGCCGCCGCAGGACAGCGGAATCCGCCGCCGCAACAGCGCCCGTCGCGCGGACCGGCCGCCTTCCAGCTTCAAGCCTCACCGGAGACCACACTCCGTCACCACCGAAAGTGAGCCAGAGTCGAACTTGAAACAGTCCTCCGGCTAGGACCCGATATGCATGTGGGACGACCACAGGGAAGGGTGGTCCGGGTACTCATTACGAAGTCGCTTTGTTGCAGCGTGTACAGCTGCGGCCGGGGAAGCCGGCCTGGATCGGGTAAGTGCCGCGTAGATCTCGCCAGTAAGCCAGGCAGAAATGTTGTCACTAACGGGCCAGAGAGTGCCGATGACGTGTCGGTAGCCGGCGAGCTGAAACGCGGACGCGAGGTTGATAGCCTCGTCTGTAAGCCGGCCACTGGGGCGGGCCGTGGAGCACGCCGACAGATAGGCCAGCCCAGCGTGATCCAGACGTAGTCGCGCCACATCGGCTACGGTAAACGGCCTTTGCTCGTGATCTTGGAAAAGTAGGTGGCTGTCGGACGGGCGATCCAGGTAGCTGGCACCGTGACAGGCAAAATGCACCCACTCCGTTCCGGGGAGCAAGTCGCATATCTTCTTGAAGGTCACCTCCGGCCCTTGGCGGACTAGCACCCTTCCGGAAAATCTGTCCGCCAGCGCTGCCACTTCTCGAGCTACTCCAGGCAGCGGTGAAGCGCCGGGTGTCGTCGGCATCGCCGCAACCAGGACTCGGTGACGAGGGCCATCGAAAGTATTTTCGACGGCGCGATCACGGCGAGCGTAGATCAGGGTTCGCAGTGTCGGTGTGTACGAGGAGACAGTTCTGTCCATCACGGTCAATGGGGTGGCATCAGACCGCGTGCCGTGATATCCAGCCGCATGGACTGGCAGGAAAGATAGGAAGCCTGATAGGCACCACCAAACTCGGCTATCGTCTCCGAGTAGATCGCGACTTTCAAGAAGTTCGACTATAGGTCCAGCGAGGCTGTCCCACATCCATTGAAGAGTTCGAGCGATCCGGTTCTCGGCGGCTACCTTCTCCTTGAGAGAAGCCTTCCCTGATCTTATCACCTCCAGCGCCCCAACAAAGGGCGAAACATGGCTAAACACGATATCAGGGGTCATTTCGGCCAGCTCGACCGTATCCTCAACCCCGCCAGTCGTGACGATCAGCGCGTACGACTTAAACTCGGATACTGTGACCACTACGACCGGCCCGCCGTGAGCGGCGGCCGCTAGTTCAGCGATCCCAGGAGACGCCAGGAAGGCGCCAAAGCCATCACATCGCCGAATCCGGGTTATCAGTCGATCAAGATCGGCTCTTTGCGCGCGACGACGTCGGCCAACCGCCTCTCGGCTCTCCGACATCTTCCCGCTACCTTCCGACAGCCGATCGCCGGCTCCGCTGCCGGCTGGAAAGTCCAGAAGATCTCGCAATTCGACATACCGCCTTGCAAGATCAGGATGAGTTCTGTCGAGGGACGTCAGCTCCATCCTGTCGTCCAGCGCATGACCTAGAAGAACCCCTCTGCCTTGCTCAAAAAGCTCGACCGCGCGGCCGGGTTGATTGGCACGCACAGCACACGCCGCAGCGTCCACCCCAATGCTAGCAATAACTTCCAGAAGACTCTCCTGATCAACGCGCCCCAGGTCCCTGGGCACCAACTCTCCCAGCAGTCCGATCGCGGACTCATAGGCTCGCACCGCCTCATCCCACATCTCCCTCTTGGCGGCAGATGTGCCCCATCTCATCGCTGCTCGTACCCTTAGCCGGGTCGTCGCGGTCGTCGAATGAGTGCCCTCTCGGCCTGCGACGATGGCCGCGTCCAAGTCATCAAATGACCCAATGGCATCGAACCGATCTTGGAGGGCGAGAGCGAGATTCGACAGACACAAGGTCCGGTCCGGGTGATCGGCGGGGGCGGCGGTCACGGCCTCCCGAAGAAGGTGGATGGCCCCATTGATATCCGCGATAGATTTGAAGCGTTTGAACCTAACCAACAGGTCGGAGCCGAGATTAGCCAGATATTTTCCCCGGTTGGGATCGTCGACGCGGACAGCCGCTACCGCGTCCCGGCCCACGGCGATAGATTCTTCTAGGTCTTCGGCAGACCCGTCATTCTGGAATCGAAGACGCAGGGCGACTTCAAAGTTCACCAGAATTGCGCGGCGGTTCGGGTGGTCGGTGGGAATGTCCGCCACTGCCTGCCGGCCTACAGTGACTGCTTCCTCCAAGTCGCCGATCGATTTTTCCCGCATGAAGCGAAGCTGCAAGGCGACGCTGAGATTGGACAGACGCATCGCCCGGTCAGAATGGTGAGCGGAGGTGGCCGCCACTGCCTCCCTGCACGCGATCACCGCCTCCTCGAGGTCTTCGATCGACCCTCGGCGCTCGAACCTGACCCTCAGCGCGAGAGCGAGGTTTGACAGGTACATCGCCGAATCCAGGCTAGCGGACACGGCAGCAGTCGCGGCCTTCCGGAGAATAACGATGGAGTTATCGAGATCAACTAGAGACCCAGTACGCACGTACCTGCTCTCCATGGCGAGGCCAAGGTTCATCAGATACATCGTTCTGTCGGGATGACCGACCGGAACTGCCTTCACCGCGTCTCGGCTAACGACAATCGCTTCTTCCAGGTCCTGGATCGAGCCCTCCTGGTCGAAGTGAAGTTGCAAGGCAACGCCGAGATGTGAGAGAAAACTTGCCCGGTCAGGGTGGTCCTCAGAGGCCGCAGCCGCTACCTCACGGCAAATCCCCACCGTTTCTTCCAGATCATTTGAAGAACCGGTACGTTCAAAACGAGCCTGTAGGGCGAGGCCCAGGTCCGCCGAGTATCTCAGCCACTCGGGGTTGTCGGCAGGAATGGCCGCCTCCGCATCTCGGAAGGCGCTGACCGCTCCGTCCAGATCCTCGACCGACCCGGTACGCCTATATTGGGACCGCAGGGCAAAGCCTAGATTGGACAAGAACTCCGCGCGGAGAGGGTGATCGAGGGAGGCGGTCGCCACGGCGTCGCGAGAGGCGCCGATGGCCTCGTCGAGGTCTTTGGCCGACTTGGCCACCTCGTACCGCTTCTGCAGGGAGATACCTAGGTTCGACAGCCGTCCGGCGCGCTCGTGATCGTCAAGGGAAGTAGCCGTCACAGCATCGCGACGGACGGCGATGGTTTCGTCCAGGTCTTTCATTGACTTCGCCATGTCATACCGCGCCCACAGGGCTATTCCCAGGTCCGACAACCGTCTGGCACGATTATGATCGTCGAGGGAGGTAGCCGTGACGGCGTCGCGCCCGACAGTGATGGCCTCATCGAGGTCCTCGGCCCACCAACCTAACTCAGCCGACCAAGCCAACTCAAACAGGCTCTGCAGGGCGAGGCCGAGAACTGACAATCTCCTGGCGCGTTCCGCATGACCGGACGGGGTGGCGGCAACCGACCTTCTCAGCCAGTCAGCGGCAATACCGGCGAGGGCGATTCCTCTGGAGTTCACCGACTGCTGAAAAGCGGCAAACCCTTGTATGTAGTACCGCTCTCCTTCATCTGAGCCGCCGTTTCCAAGCCCGTCCATTAGGTTACCAATTCGGGTCGGCACGGCCTCCGGTCGAACCCGGTAGACCTCTTCAAATAAGATGACCGCGAGCCGTAAATCATTCTGATCATCGCCGGCATCGAGGGATAGATACCGAAACCAGTGAAGCCATCCGGCCAAACTCAGCACTTCAAGATCTGGGCCGGGCCGCGCAGCCACCGCCAGCAGGGAACTGACCTCATCCAGAGCAGCTGGATCCAGCACGAGATCCACGTTCCGGTCGGCGGTGAACTTCGCGATGCGCGCCCCAACTTGCGCCAACAGTTGCTCTCGCATTTCAACCTCCACGTGCTGGTGCTGTTCGACTTGAAAGATGAAGGTATTCTGCTCCGGAAAACACCGACAGGGCCGAGATGTGCGGACGCATGCTAGATCACGGACTAGTCAGCCAGCTAAGGATCACGGACGCGGTCAGGCCGACATGCCAACCATTATCAGGTTGGATCTTATCGGAAACGGCCCGATACGGTCCTTGTCAGACAATTTTTCTAGTTAGCGCGGAGCGACGCACAGCTAGTGCTCCTTCTCACCACCAGCAGCGACCTCGCCTGAGCCTGTGGATCCGAGCAGCAGGCATTCCGGCGCCACCCCGCCTTTCGCTCTCGTCGGCGCGAAGAAAGTGAGTCCAATGACAACCGTGGCAAATCCCAGGCTGATCACCGTGAGCACCACGGCGGTTCGAAGCCGAGCTGCCGCCGCGTCGCAAACCTCGCGGTCCCATTTGCGCAGACGTTCGTCGAGATCGGTCAAGGACCCTACTGGTTGTGGACCTGAACTCCATCCGTAGGCAGCAAGCATGGCGAAGATTCCGCCGGTGATCGAGGCCACCAGGGATGCCAATATCCCTGTGCCGATCGACCACCGCGCCCAGGTCGGCAGGTCTGCCACCGAATCCGTACCCTTGATGATGACGGCCGCCGCCAACAGAGCAATGAGCCCAGCCAGTCCATCCCTCCACCGCGCGGCAAGCGCCTGAATTCTAGCCAGTTCGGTTTCACGCATCTTCTCGACACGGTCGGCCGCGTCGAGATCAGCCGGCGACGGTGCGGCTCCGCCAACAATGTCCGGGGTCACAGAATAAGATCCACTTGCCAGGATCTGCCACAACCGACCTCGCCGTCGGCATGCTTGGTCTTACATACGCATCGGATGGGGATCTCGACCCGATCGGAAGGCGTCGTCGTCCGCTGTTCGGAGCTCCGCAGTTGGTCGCCGCGATATACGTCGTCTGGCCAGGTTCGGTCGACAGGATGTCCGCAGCCGGGGCAGGGGCCGGCGACATACCATCCCGGCGGGTCATCGCGACGTTTGAAACTCCAACCAGCGAGGTTGGGACGGTCGATGATCTCCATCTCCCATGGTATGTCCATACGATGCTCCCCTGAAGGGGGGCGCCGGTCGGACCGTCAAGCGCATCGGTGGCACCAGACGATCGGCGCGCCCCGATCGTTTTCCTAGTGCTCTCAGGGGACTGCAACATACTCGATGGCGCAACTAGGGTGCGCTTTCTGCGCACAATGCCCGGTATGACTAGAACGCGAGCAGGAGTGATTGTTCGGGCGTTGTCGCTTAACCTCTAACTTGTCGTTTAACTTGCCTGTTTCGCCTGCTGTGTTGGGGTGAGCCGTCCTTGATCTTGCCGGCGGGCTGGGTGGCGGCGTGTCGTTGGTTCGTGCTGCCGGCAGGGTGGCCGGGTCCGGGGCGGCTGAGTTTCGGTGCACTGGCCGGCTGGGAGGTCTTCGGACGGAGGTGACGGAACCCGCCGCGGACTGAAGTTGACCCGTGGTTCGGCCGGGGACTCGCGCGCCACGACCGGAGTCGAACCCGCAGGTCAGGACACCGTTGATGTAACGATCAGGTAAAAACATCGCAAATCCTGACATGAAAACCGCCAAACGCCCAGGCCAGGCGGCATGCGCCGCCCACCCAAGGGTCGGCTGGTGGGGCGGGTGGGGCTCGAACCCACGACCGACGGATTACTATTGATCATCTATTGATATACGTCGTGGGCCCTCAAAACCTGTTGCCACTAGGGAAACTTGCTCCCGAGCACGAGTCGGCGACCATCATCATCTAGCAAGATTTTTCTTGATTTCCGTGGGGTTTCCGTGGGGACCACGCTACCGTCAGAGACATCGGCGAAGCGCCCAGAACGGACGGCGGTGACCTCGTGGCCAGGCCCTCACTGAACCTCGGGACCTACGGCAACCTCTACACGGCGAAGTACGGCGACGGCTACCGCGCACGTGCCCGGTACCGCGACTTCGACGGGCGCACACGGCTCGTCGAACGCCACGCCAAGACCAAGGGCGCGGCCGAGCAAGCCCTACGCACGGCCCTACGGGACCGCGCCCGTGTCGACGTCGGCACCGGCGCCATCTCCGCCGAAGCGAAGGTCGCCGTTCTCGCCGAGGCCTGGTACGAGTCCGTCCAGCGCCAGGACCGCTCCCCCAACACCACCGCCGCCTACCGGACACGACTCGACAAGTCCGTGATCCCTGGCCTCGGTGAGCTACGCATCCGGGAGCTGACGGTCGGCGTCGTCGACCGCTTCCTGTCCATCATCACCGAGAAGCACGGACCGGCCGCCGCCAAGCAGACCCGCGCCGTCCTCTCTGGCATGTGCGGTCTCGCGGCCCGTCACGACGCCCTTGACCGCAACGTCGTACGCGACGCCGGGCCGATCGCCGAGGCCACCCCCAAGGAACAGCCGCGGGCCCTCACCCTCGACCAGCTCCGAGAGCTGCGCGTCTCACTCCGGAACGACCCGAAGGCCGTCGGGCGCGACATCCCCGAGTTCGTCGACCTCCTCATGAGCACCGGCGTCCGCATCGGCGAAGCCGCCGGTCTGACGTGGGGTGCCGTGAACCTCGACGAGGGCTGGATCGAGATCCGCTCGACCGTCGTACGGATCAAGGGCCAAGGCCTGTTCAACAAGCCGAAGCCCAAGACAAAGGCCGGTCATCGCCGCCTGCAACTCCCGTCCTGGATGATCCGGACCCTGAAGCAGCGTTTCGACAACCAGCCGGACGACGTGACAATCTTCCCCGCTCAGCTCGGCGGACTACGCGACCCGTCGAACACGCAAGCCGACCTACGCGACGCCTTCAAGGCCGTCGGTATGGAGTGGGCGACCTCCCACATCGTCGGCCGCAAGTCCGTCGCCTCAGCAATGGACAACGCTGGCCTTACAGCCCGTGCCGCCGCCGATCAACTCGGCCACCGCCAAGTCAGCCTCACCCAAGACCGCTACTTCGGGCGCAAGGTAGCAGAGACCGGGGCCGCATCAGTACTTGAAGAACTAGATTTCTAGTATCACCTTCGAAATAGAACGCACCGCTCTAGTCGTTCCCATAGTCCGGCTCAAAGTTGTTCATATAACGCTCGTCAATACTTTCCGACTTGAATACCACATATCTGTATTCGATGCCAGCGCAACGCACTTCCGCCGTACTCGACAGCTCCAACTCGCAGACTGGACAGATCAACCGATCAACATCGTAAGTAATATCCCAGTATATCTCTTCCCCGGAGATTCTCTCATTCGAAATTCGAACTTCCCGCATTGGTGCCGGAATAATATTCCGACACCCCGGACATTCAATCGTGCGGAATACTCGATCGCCGTCTACCGACACCGGACTGAAGATGGTCCGACGTACCCCAGGATCCCAGAATCGGCGTATCGGCGGAGGAACGACTCCTTCAGCGCGGCGACTTGCTTCTTCCGAAGATAGGCCTTCAAATCTGCGAACAGCATCGGCAACACGCCGACGAACCTCATTCTCTAGCTTTTTATCCTGCGCCGCAACTAGCATCCTACCGGTTGTGACGATACTCTCGCCAACCATCTCTATCGGATCAGTTTCGAGATAGCGACATAGGACTTCAACCACCCTCGTGAACTGAGGAATCCATAGCTCCTCGTTGACATCGAACGGCGACTCACTGGAATGCATCTGTTCATTTCTCATTCCAGAGAGAAACTCTGCGTCTTTTTCCACATCCTTGAACTCCGGGATTATCGCACAGAGCCTACCAATCACAGTCTTTATCGGTATCGACTTCGGCTTTCCCGCATCCATAGGATACCCGGCGGCAGCCATTATAGAGGACCCACTAGGCTCTGCCAGTAGTACCGGATGCACCTTTGCGAGCGGAGCGCGTAGCAAAAACTCTAGCCCCAGAATGAGCCAGTGAGCTAGAAGCTCGGGGGATTCTTCAAAATCACTGTGATCTTGTGCGCGACTGAAGTAAAGACGAGACTTTCCTAAAAATCCGTCATAGCTCCACATCACAAACTCCACACGTAGGTTCGCTCAATTTCTCGAATCGCACATAGAGGCACACTTGGCCTTCTATGAAGCAACTTTTGATTGTCAAATACCAAAAGTTTTCCAGGTTCCCAGTGAATGACTGCAGTTGGGGGCAGACTGTCAATTTCTTCTACCGCCACACCGACCTTCGGGGAACCTATTCTAGGATCCCATCTAAGACGCCAAGAAGAGCTACAGGGCACCGCAGCAGGGAGGTACCGCGCCCTGCCTGACCGGTACGTTACTCGAAGAACCGTCCTCCGTAGTTGCGAAAGAACAGACTCGTCCGGAGAAAGCAACTCTGTAGAGGTTGCATGAGAGAAGTTCAGCCCCCGCATCAGCACCCAACGGGGCGGAGTGTCAGATATTGCGCCGTCTGTGTGCCAGGGGAAAGCCCCTCTCCCATACGTGCCAGACAGACTCCAAGAATCGGCCTCGGACTCTCGGCTCGGCCGAAGCACCTTGGGCGCCCCCGGTTTCCCTAGTAGGCGAGCAACTAAAACAGCATCTGCATCCTCTAGGAAGACGTAACCCTGATTCCGGCGGATTGCGGCCGCAACATCCACCGACAGATCCTAGCTTCGAACTTGCTACAGTGCGGTAGCGTCGTCGACGAGTTTAAGGTATTGGTATCTTGGCTGGGCGAGATTCCATGTACAAAAGTAGGTACGGATTCTCCTCCTTCTGGAAGATCGCCGCGAGGAGTTTTTGCCGGCTAACCTGACCGGCCTCGTGTATTGCAACAATAATCGCTCGCGCGACTCTCCGGTCTGGCTCCGAACTGTAAAGCCCTAGTAGTGTGTCACCGTCACTAAGATCGCAGTGCTTACCCACAAGTCGCGCAGCAAATTCCCTAACATAGCCCTGGCGATCTAGATCCGAGAGAATCTCCAGGGACAGCGTCCTTATGCGTTTTGAGCGGCGAGTGGACTTACGTAGGAATGTTAGCAAGATCTGAGATTCTGCGTAATCGTCGTGTTTGAGGCCTCCTTCTTCGATCGTTGCGATGAGTCGATCCTCGATATCGGATCCGTAGAACGCTCGAAGATAGGTGAGAAAATGCCCTACCATATGCGGCGAGTTCACAAGTTGGTCGAGCACCGAGGCAACCGCATAGTCACTATTAAGAGTCTTTAGACGCGTCAGAGAGTATCTTGTATCCCTATCATTCTTGTGCTTTATCGAGTCATCGAAGATCGCCTCTAGCTTCTCTCCGACCCTCGGATCACCCGTGGCGATACCATAATTAATTGCATCTTTCTCCGCGCCCTCGAGCTCTGACTCCACATCCGCCCAGTTGACGACCTTTGATTTCTGCGGAGCGAGCGCCATCCCCATGGAACTAAGGAGCCTTGCTACGTCACGCACTACCTGACGTAGGCCATCCAACGAATCTCCTAGGAGAGTAATATCGTCCGAGAAGCGCCAGTATTCGACTCCTCGTTGCGTCAAATACGAGTCGATCGGCAAAAGGTAGACGTTAGCGATGATGCCTGATGCGGGCGGCCCTTGCGGTATTCCGCGGACTCCATTGAGAGCCGAAAAATATTCGAGAAAGCTCGAAAGGTTGGCCAGTACCCACGGTTCGTCGATCGATGCTCTCAGTCTCGACACGAGCACCTTGATTTGAATGCTTTCAAAGAAACTAGAGACATCGATCCTACCCAGAGAGTACGCCGGATTCTTTCTATGACTCTGATATATCTCGCGGCGCATCTCTAGCCAGGCGCTGACTGGTCGGCGAATCTGACTTCGCTCAATATCCCATCGATCGCTGCACACGTTCTTGGAAAGCGACTTCTCTATCTTGGGCGCAAGATAGTAGATGAGCGATTCGTAAACAACTTGATCGAGTGGATTCATTCGCGCGATTGGTCGAAAATGAAGCTCGGATTTAGGGAAGTTGATAATCTGCGCAGGACTTGGCGAGTATCCGCGACCAAGTCTTTCAAGGAGATCCTCCCTGACCTGCAGCCAACTGTGGCGGTAGTCAGCGAGTTTTATGACGTCCGGAACTTCCTGCTTGAAGTGAGCCCCGTACGATCTCTCCCAAGTCCTATCCATGATTTCCCCGAAGTCGGCCGGCATCGCCAGACCCTCGATCCTAGGAAACTCGGCAGGGAAAGTCGGCTCTTCCCTTCCGTTCTTCTCTCTTGGACCCGCTGCGGTGTGTGCCTTAGTGACGCCAGGGAAGGTTGGTTCCGAATCTGGCTTCGCCCGAATCCCAGCTACCGCCGATTCAATGCGGCGCACAGCATCCAGTCTACTGATTCCGAATAGATCCACAGAAAGAATCCGGGCGAGATGGCCGTCCGGCTTACAATCTTCGATCCGAAACAGAAGAAGACGCCTTTGCCTGCCAGTACGATCGGCATCGAATGCAGCCTGCCATTCGTGCGATACGGCATCAGAGGCGAGATATCTGTTCGACAATACGGCGATCATTCGTGCCGATGATCGAATAGCGCGATCGGCCTCGTGAACTGAGTGCGCGCCAGGAACGATGTCCCATTTACGTATATGAGCGTTCCAACCAGCGTCTTCAAGCGTCCAGGCAATCCATTCGGCCCATGCCTGATCTCCTTGCTCATAGGAGACATAGAAGTCGGGAGCGCGGTCCTCCCCCCCAGCGGACACACTGGCAGCATCTCACAACGTGTCGACAAGATCTGATTCGCCCCACGATCGACGGTGCTGCTGCGAGCGGACAGGCCACGCGATCAAGGCTGACTTTTGGCATGCCGGCCCGCACGGGGTAGCGGGTTGGCACTGACGTTCAGGCCCACGAGTGGACCACTCGTGGAACACTTGACGACATCGGGCCGGGCTGGCGGCGGGGGGATGGTGTCGACGAGTCGCAAGCTGGTGCTTCGATCGCTCGTGGTCGTGGTCGCTGCGGTTGGTGCTGTTGGGTTGTGGGCTACCGGAGAGTCGGTGTCAGCGGCGAAGGCCGGTGTCTTATGGCAGCTCGGCTTGGGCCTGTTCACCGCATTGCTGACTGCGCAGACGATCGTGTTCGCGGTCAGCGCGGACCCTGAGACGGTCTGGCCGTCGTTCCTCGACCTGGTGGAAGAGACCGGCCTCGTCCTCTGGCTGACGGCGGGTACCTTCTCCGTGCTGCTTCCTGCGGCCGCGGACATCACCGGACGCGGTGGTGTCTTGGCCGACCTCAGTCTCGGGCTCGTGGTCGCGCAGCTCATCTTGGGCATCGACTCGCTACAGGCGCTTCTGCGGGTGCTCGCCGGTGAGGGCCGGCAACTCTTCCTTGCTCGGTTGGCATCCGAGGATCTCAGGCGGGCCGCGCGGTCCGGCCGGCCGGTTCAGGTCGACCGGGCGCACGCGCTTGCCGGGTACTTGGGGGCGGTCGAGACGGCCATCGATAGCGCGGACGTCGCGGCTCTCGGTCAGCGCATGACGGAAGTGGCACGGCAGGCACGCGACGACGAGCACGCCGAGGTCGCCCGGTGGCGGTTGGCGCTGCTCACGTACCTGATCGAGCGGGTCGGGCGCGCGGTGCTTTACCACGATCTGACCGGCGATGCGGCGCGCGTCGCGCTACCCCACCTAATCGACGGGGCGTTGCACTCCAGCTACCGACTCACCGAGCTGACCGGCACCGGAGCGGCGCCGGAGGATCACGTCAGCGATCTCGAAGCGGCGGTCACCCTGGGCCAGGTCTGCCGTGTAATCGGCTGGCTTCAGCAAGCCGCACACGAGCGGCTTCAGGAACGGCCGGACGACGTGAGCGCCCGACAGGTGATCTCGTCGGTCGCCAAGGGCCGGCTACGGATCGTTCAGTTTGTCGATCCGGACCCGCCCGGCTTCTACCGGCAGGCAGAGGACCCCTGGCCGTACGGGTTGAGCGATCCGGCCGCGGTCCTGGTGTGGCTTTGGTCCATGTGCGAATTCGGCGGGTCCTGGGTAGGCAGTGGCCTGTACGTGCTCGCCGAGGTGATCACCGGCGAGAAGTTCTACGGCAACTACTGGAACGACGACTGCATCTTCACCGAGATCGAGCGGCGGATCGGCGCCGACGGATCCCGGCCGCACCGCACCGAGGACGGGCGCGCCGCCGAGGTCGTCGCGGCCTGTGGAGGGCTACAGACCGTCGCGCTGGAGCTGTGCGCGACCGTCATCGCGGGTCTGCGCAACGCCCGCTACACCCCACCGGCTGGCTTCGAGCAGGACCCGACCTTCTCGACCGACCGGCGGTATCTGCGCTCACAGATCACGATGTTCGCCACATACGACTGCCTTCCCGACCCGGATAGCGCGTTGGACTGGCTCTCGACCGCGCTGTCTCAGTTCCCGACCCGACGCTCGTTATGGCGCACCGTCGACACCGCGGTCTCCGCCGCCGGGCATCCGGGCACCCTCGACCTACACGGGCCGGACGCCCGGCCGGCCGCGACGACTCTCGCGGCCCTGTGCTGTCTCCAGATGCACCGACCGGACGATGCACGCGAGTTCGTCGATCGCCTGCCTGAGCCGCTCGTCGCCGGTGCCTTGCAGCTTGCCCGCTTCTCGCTGACCACCGACGGACCTGCAGAGCCGGTCATGCTCACCTGGTCACCCCGCACGGCCGATCGCCTCGGCGACCGACCGGCACGGCGACAGGAACTGTTGGGCATCGTCGAAGCGATCCTCCGGTGAGCACCGGTCCTACCCCCGCGCCGGACCTGTGGCGGCGGAGCTTGCCCGCGGTCGAGACTGCCGCGACCGTGTGGACGGTGCAGGTCGCGACGCCATGGCTCACCGATCCCGACCACCAACGGGTCCGGGACGACCTCGACCTCGTCCTGTTCCTCCGGGCGCTCAAGGAGCAGACCGGCTTCTGCTTCCGGCGCGTCCTGCTCTACGACCCGCCGAGCGACCTCGGCGGCGCGCCAGACAGGTACGCCGCCGCCCAGGCCGACCACGCGGCCTGGATCGGTCGGGTCCGCAGGCACCTCGCCGCCATCGGCGCCGAGGGAAGCGCTGGTGGATCGCTTCCCGATGGCTGCGAGTACTCGGTCCGGCTGCTCATCCTCGGCCGGGCGGGCACACGTACCGCCCCGGCGGTCGAAGATGGGCTCTGGACCGAACAGACACCACCGGCCGACGTTCAAGCCGCGTGGTCCGACCCGCGGCTGATCCCGCTCGACCCACACGAGGAATCCATCATCGGACCGCATCGGGACCGCAACCCACTGTGGCAAGGGGCGTTCCTTGGCTGACGAGCCCTTCATCGACCCTGCCCTCGGCCTCACGCTCGTCGGGCACCGCTCCCTGGCCGATCGGACAGGACCGGTCAGTATCTGCATCCCTGCCCACAACGAAGCCGAGACCATCACCGAGGTCGTCAGCGAGGCTCGCCGAGCGATCGGGATGCTCGGAGCGGACGGTGAAGTCATCGTCGCGGCAAGCGCCTGCACCGACGAGACTGTGACGCTCGCCCGTGCGGCTGGCGCACGCGTGGTCGAAGCCGGGAAAGGTAAGGGCAACGCGGTCAAAGCCGCACTCTCGGAAGCAACCGGCACGGTCGTGGCGACTGTGGATGGCGACTTCCGATACTTCGGCTCTGAACCGATCGCCGCGACGCTGCTTCGGCCGATCATGGCGGGAATCGTCGACGCGACGATAGCCGATCTCTACTGGCGCCCCCTCTATCCGCAGATGTGGCTGTACGGCTTCCTGGCCCCGCTGGCGGGCCGCATCTTCCCCGAGATGCTATCCAAGGTCGGCGCGACCCCCTGGTCAGGGCAACGAGCCGCGGTCCGGTCCCTGTGGCCGGCTGACCTACCCGACGGCTTCACGGTCGATCTCACTCTCAACCTGGCATGGAACGACGCACAGGCACGCGTCCGCCCGGTGCCTGTCGATGACTGGGTTAACCCTCAACGCCCCAAGCCTGAGTTGCTCCGGCAGGAGTTCGACATCATCACCGCCCACGGGGTGACGAAGGGACGTATTCTCCCCGGAGAGGTTGAATCACTGTCTTCCTGGTTCACGCAGACTCAGCATCGCATGGCAACCTACCGGCCCGATGTTGATGACGTCGAGGAGTTCGAGCAAATGCTACTTCGCGAGGGCATTAGGTCCATATGGCCGCCTGACGGCACGGGCTAAACCAGTCCGATCGGGCGGCAATGGAGCCCACGTTGACCTGAACCTCCGTCAAAACCCGGCCCGAAGCGGGACGACTACCTGCATCTAGATTAATCTACGAACGCGTCCGACACCACGACTCAGATCGCAAAACAATTTCGATTCCCCCTTAACCCTCCGGATCAACCCTGCGCAAGGGTCGAATTTGCCGACCTCCCCCCACCCTTTCCGCATACACCTGGAAGACTTCCGAAATAAAATCTTGTGCATACATTCCAAATCCAGCTGATCTGTTTTCCGCTAGCTCGCCAAGCGACCGCCGCAAGGCAGCATGCCCAAGGCCAGCTTGTCCGGCGTCTCTATAAAAGCCTCTCCATAGGTCACCAAATTCTTTAGGTGCATGTTTAGCGATATACCATTCATCGTAGCTGTGGTGCCAGTATGCAATTCGCGCTGCGCGCTCCTCGTTGTTCGCAGGCCCACAATCTAGATCCCCTAGCTTAAGAAAGATCTCCAGAAAGCGAGAGCGAAGATCCAGAAAGACCTGTGTGACCATAACACGCTGGAGACTCTTCTGCGTCCTCAAGGAGATGAATATCGCTATAACCGCGATAACCGTCGAGCCAAGGGCAGCGAAATCTCCCAAGTCGGGCATCATAAATCCATTCGACAGTGTGAGCGACAGGTCCCACCTTGGGTTACCCGATGCACCTGTCCACACACGCAACGGCGGCTAATTACTGTATTCCTCAGGTGAGGCGTATAATTCCGAACCGCTCCCGACTCTTACCTTGACCGCTTCAAAGTGATTGAGGGCCGCTGCCGCACTTCAGCGCAGCGGCCCTCATCGCGTGTCAGGAGTGTCAGGTGCAACCGGTCAGCTGGCCGTAGAGCGCCAGTGCGAGTTCGGTGACGAACGCCTGTTCGTAGCGCTCTTCGGACCGGAACGTGGACGGCTGGATGTCAACCAGGTCGGCCGCGCGCGTGCGCCGTGCCGAGAGGGTCATACCTGCGGTGCCCGGTGCCAGGCACAACATGATCGACATGATCCGGTCTATCGGCGGGTCGAGCGCATCGACGGTGTCAGCCACCAACCGCGCAGCTTCGAGCGCCCGTTGTGCGTCGGGCGGTGCCTCCTCACTCGGCTTAGCTGGGTTGAGCAGGTCGACGAGCGCCATGCGGTCGAGCAGCGACCGGGCTCGTGCGCCGTGGCGCAGGGTCGCGCGCAGCTCGGAGCGGAGAGCCTCGAAGTCAACGGTCGGTGTGATCATCGCGGTTCGACAGGGGCCAATGTGACCCCACGGCGTCCCCCGTCGGTTCGCCTCCTCTCTGTGGCGGGTGTCCCGGACCTTGCCGGGGGACGTGTTCCGTCCGGGACGACCCAAGAGCATGCCAGGTTTGCAGCTTGATCGCCATGTTTGCCTGCGTTTGCCTGCTACAGATGACGCTTGTGGCGTGCAAGGGCAGTCGAAGGCCGTCACGTCGCGATGAGTCACACCTGCCCTGAGCTGCGCGGATGGCTGTCGGCCAGCACTTCCTCAGCAGTTCTCCCACACTTTCGCCGCGCAACGCCGACGTTCCGTGCTCAGTTCTTCGCCGTTTCTCAGCTGATACCCATCCGGAAGTCGGCGTTCTCATCTGCGAATCCCAACAGTCGGCTGTCCCATCATGGGAAACGTCGAACGGCAGCCACCAAAAGCGGTCCGGTCATGGGTCCGCCGAAGGATGGCCGCCGACAGAAGATCAACCTATGGGAGACAAGAATGCGGCGCTACTACTATCGATCTCCCTTCGGGACCATCCTCCGATGGACCCTGGGAACCGGCGCATTGATCCTCTTCCTGACCGGCCTTCAGTGGCTCTTCGTCAAAGCACTGCCCGCGATTCTTCCGTTCACCGTCGTCGGAATCCTCGTCATCGCGGTCGTGTGGAGCGTCCATCGACTCTGGGAGTAGCGAAGAACATCAATTCTCGTAGCAGGAGCGCTCCCTTTTTCGGTGGAACTCGCCGGGGCCACCGATCGACCTGTAGGACTCACCCGTCACTTCATGACGCCTGCCATGAATCCGGCGCCTAGTTTCCTCACTCCGTTCCCTGACGCACAGCAGAAGGAGCTATCACGATGTCCAACTCACGTAACGCTCACACCAGCGAGACCGGCGACACCATGATTTTTGGAAGTCTGGCGTTGGCCGATCTGGAGAACCGTGCCACCCGAGCGTACGCCGAGCACGGGGACGGTTACACCGCGTCATCTGTCCTGCATGTGCTGTGGATGGACCACGCCGGCGAGTCCGTCCGGGAGGCGCTGAACCTCGTCTTCGTCGAGCTGGAGAGGTATCACGCGAGGACCCGAAAGGCGTGGCACGACCTGTACAACGCGTGGGCGGTGGCGGCGGGTTTGGATCCCATTCCCGACGATCCCGACGAGGTTCTCGGCGACAAGCTCGGCACCGATTACGGCTTCGACTCCGACAGTATGTGACACCGCATCGTCCTGTTCACCTCCTCAAGGAAAGGGTCCGGCACTCACAATGGTGAGCATCTCCGTCGTCGTTCTCCTGCTCTTCGCGGTCGTGGTTCTCGTCCGCTCGTACCGACTTTCCATCTCGTCGGCACTGCTGTGCATCGCGCTCGGCTTCTACCTGGCCTCCTCCAGCCTCGCCCCGACGATCGGCGACATCATCGGCGAAGTCATCGGGATCGTTTCGACCGTCGGAGTCTAGAGGGAAATCGAGTTCTGCCTCTCGTCCTCGCGATGGCTGCCCTGTCGGATGAAAGCCCGCCGGTGATACTGCCGATTCTTATCGTGCAAGGAAACCGCAAGACCGCCGGCCTTCACCGCCTGGAGGCAACATGGCGACGTAAGAAACAAACGACACCGAGCTACTAAATTCGCCCCGGGGCGCGGTCCTGACCGCCAAGACAGACGCCGCGCCCCGGGCTCCCCGCTCTCACGGAGGAACCATAAGTATGTCCGAGAATCTGCCCTCGACACCGTCCGATCCGGCCGGTGCGCCGCCCGGCACCGGCGGATGGGTGCCTGACGTCAGCCCTGAGGCAGGCTCCCTCATCCCTTACGGGTCCGGCGACCGGCTGCCCGCCGCACCGGCGCAGATCGTCTACGACCTCGTGAAGGCCGCGCCGCGGGACGGCCGGTCCGACACCGAGGACGTGGTCGTGACCGGCGTCCCGGTCAACCCGCCCGAACCGCCGCCGAGTCCATGGGCGCTTGCCCGGTCCGGCGCGCGGCGGCCGGTCATGCCGACCTGGTTGCGATCGTGGGCGGCGCTGCGATCGGCAGCCCGGTGGTTCGCTGGCTACTGCTTCCACACGGCCCTGTTCCATGCCGTCCGGCTACCGTTCTACGCCGCGGTTCTGGTCTGGCGTGCGCCCCGTGGCCTCGGACGCGCAACGACCGGCGCCGCCGGTTGGCTGACCGACGCCGAGACCCGACCGGCCCGTGCAACCGCGATCCGTCGGGAGGAGACGAGCGAGTACCTCAGGCTGGCGAAGCTGCGGGATGCGCGCGTTCGCGTCCGCACCATCGTCGCCATCGCCGCGGGACTGCCGACCATCGCGGCATTCACGATCACGTGGATGGCCACTCCCCCGGCCGTCCATCTGGCCATCCTCGCGATTCTGGTTGGCGTCCTGGGCATGCTCGGCGCGCCGGCGGACCGGCCACTCGTCGGGCCGGCCGTCACTCCGACCAAGGTCGGCCGGCTGACCGCTGACATCGTGGTCCGCGCGCTGGAGTCGCTCGGCATCGCCGAGATCAACAAGGCACGTCGGGAGGGTGGTGGGATCACGTTTCCCGCGCCGATCACCCGTGACGGGCCCGGATGGCGCGCGGACGTCGACCTTCCCTACGGCGTGACCGTGTCCGACATCCTGGACCGCCGGGAACGTCTCGCGTCCGGTCTGCGGCGTCCGCTGGGGTGCGTGTGGCCCGAAGCGGTCCACGACGCGCACGCCGGTCGGCTCGTGCTGTGGGTGGGGGACGAGGACATGTCCGCGGCTCCCGCCGCCGAGTGGCCGTTGGCGCGGCGCGGCACCGCGGACGTGTTCGCGCCCCTGCCGTTCGGGTCCGATGCCCGCGGCCGACCGGTCGCGGTCCTGCTGCCGGAGAACAACGTGCTCGTCGGGTCTCTGCCGGGCGCAGGCAAGACCTCGGCGGTGCGGGTGCTCTTGCTCGCCTGCGGGCTGGACCCCACGTGTGAGGTCTGGGTCTACAACCTCAAGGGCACCGGCGACCTCGACTCCGCCGAGAAGTTCGCCCACCGGTACGTCACCGGCATCGACGATGCCAGCATCGAAGCCGCACTCGTCGCGCTTCGCGACCTGCGCGCCGAGGTCGTCCGCCGCGCCACCGCGTTGAAGAACCTCCCGAAGGACCTGTGCCCGGACGGCAAGGTCACCCGCGCACTGGCCAACCGCCGATCCCTCGGCCTGCACCTGCTCGTCGCGTTCTTCGACGAGTGCCAGAACCTGTTCACCCACCCCGTCTACGGGGAGGAAGCCGGCACCCTGGCCACCGACGTCATCAAGCTCGGACGCGCCCTCGGCGTCGTCCTCGTCCTGGCCACCCAACGCCCCGACGCGAACAGCCTCCCGACCGGCGTGTCCTCCAGCGTCTCGGTGCGGTTCTGCCTGCGGGTCATGGGCCAGGTCGAAAACGACATGATCCTCGGAACGTCGATGTACAAGAACGGCGTACGGGCTACCACGCTCCGGCCCACCGACAAGGGAATCGGCTACCTCGTCGGCGCGACGGACGACCCGCTCATCGTCCGGGCCGCCTACATCGACACGCCAACAGCCGAGAAGGTTGCCGATCGGGCACGCGCAGCCCGTATCCAGGCTGGAACACTCGCCGGAATCGCGGCCGGTGAAACCCCACCGGAACCAACTGAAAGGACGTCGACCATTCTGGACGACGTGTTGGCCGTACTTCCTGCCAGCGAAACCAAGGTCTGGTCGGAGACCATCGTCGCTCGACTTGCCGAGCTACGCCCCGACGCGTACACCGGATGGGGCGCCGAGCAACTTACCGTCGCTCTCAAGCCCTACGGGATTTCCCCCGGCCAGGTGTGGGGCACAGCCCCCGGCGGTAAAGGCGCCAACAGGCGCGGGATCGAGCGACAGCAGATCGTCTCAGCGATCACGGATCGTAGCAGAAGCGGGGGCGGTGGCTGACGGAGTGTGCTGCTAGGTCTAGCACCCCTACCTGCTAGGTCTAGCAGCACCTCTAGCTGCCAAAACTGACTCTGAGCTGGGCTCTAGTCGCCTAGCAGGGCTCCAGCGGGGAGCCGCGAAACGGGCCGGAGAGGGGTTCCCGCCCCTCCCCACCCGTTGCTAGACCACCAGAGTCGGACGTGACCTAGCGTAGTCACGCACGGCGACGAGGTTCGCACGGGACCAACCGGAACACCGCACTCGCGAAGAGGAGACAAAATGCCTACAAGGATCTCCGGATCGGCGACGACTCCCGGAACTTCCGAAGAACGCGGCACGCGACTATGGACAGCTAACGATCTGGCTCGCTATCTCGGCGTACCCATAAACACCATCTACAAATGGCGAAGTACCGGGGAGGGTCCTCCGGCGTATCGCGTCGGACGGTACCTTCGCTTCGACGCGGTGGACGTAGCCGACTGGCTTGAGAAGCAGAGGAGTGAATAGCAGCGGGAATCCGCGGCCAGCCAGGAACCACCGACCCGCGAGTCAACGCTAACCAGATACGACGAGCGAACCGGCCAACCAGGTACCCGAACGCCGGATAACAGAAATCCGTGAAGTAAAACGACCCCCAACACCGGTGAGGTGTTGGGGGTCGTTTCGGTTTTCGGTGATGGAGTTCGGATTTTCCCGTGCCTGAGCTGACCGACGGTGCCGTCAGGCGACCGACGGCCGCCCCGGCATGGTCAGGAACCTCCCTGTGTCGATCCGCAGCCACACGGGCTGACCAGCCACGTCCGCCGCGCGGAGACGCTCGGGTCGATGATCCCGGTCATCGCCTCCACGTACCGCACGGCGAGCATGGCCGACGGCCGGTGCCGTAGCGGCGACGGCTGACCGTCGGACTCGACGAACATCAGGTGTACCGGCCCTGGATCGTCGCTCGCGAGGATCACGACACGGGCGGCCGTCGTCGCGCCCACGGCCCTACCCACCGGTGCGGGCGCCGAGGGCCGCGCCAACGGCCTTCCAGTCGGCGTCCTCTTCATCGTGGCCGATGACCTTGAACGACAGTTCGCCGTCCACCATCGATGCCAGGGTGCACGCAATGGGCAGCGTGCGCAGTGCGGCCGCCAGCGTCGCGGGATGGACGCCGTCCGGGACGGTCACCGTGACGTAGCGGTACGGGCCTGTTCCTTCCTCTCGGATCGTGAGCGCGGTGTCGGGGATGCTCCCAGCGCGGGTGGCGCGCTTGGGAGCTGACAACATGTCGGACACGGTGTCGACCTCCTGAAGGGTCGGTGCCGAGGGCCGCCCCTGGTGCTGACTCACCGGAGGCGGCCCGCCCTCTTTTCGGGCTACTGGGCACGCTACACGCGGTCTTCCACCATCGGTAGTCCTAGGGTGGTAGTCCCTAGGTTAGTAGTGGTGGGCCGGCTGATCACGATCTCCGAGGTGCAGGAGCTACTGCGCCCGTCGTCGCCGGACGGGCACCTCTCCCGCCGCCGCGCGGACCAGATCACGAGGAAGGTCGGCTTCCCGGAGCCCGCGCAGAAGACCCCGGCCGGCCGCTTCTGGGACGAGGACGACGTCCGCACGTGGATCGCGGCGAACCGCTCGTCAGACGACACCGACCTCGACAACGGATAACAGCACCCCACCGCGAACATCATCCGGGCGGACACAGGCGACACCGATCGTCACGTGATGGCCGGAGGACAGGCGGGAACTCTCGACTCCATATCGATCATCATGTGACAGTGAGGATGTGGGGTGAGGTGGGAGAGTGCTTCCTTGTGAATCACGAGCAGCACATCCCGGCTCCTACCCCGCGGCTCGCGTTCCGCCCGATGACCACAGGCGACCTTGACGACATGGCCGCGCTCCTCGGCGACCCGGACGTGATGCGGTACTACCCGCGGACCAAAGGCCGTGACGAAGCCATGGCCTGGATCGACTGGAACCAGCGCCTCTACCGGCAGGAAGGCTTCGGGCTCTGGCTGGTCACGCTCCGGTCCACCGGCGAGTTCATCGGTGACTGCGGCCTGACCCCCCAGGAAATCGAAGGGACCACCGACATCGAGATCGGCTACCACCTGCGCACCGACGCCCAACGCCGCGGCTACGCCACCGAAGCCGCCACCGCCTGCCGAGACCTCGCCCGCGACATCCTCGATATCAAGCGCCTCATCGCGATCATCCACCCAGATAACATCCCTTCCCAGCGCGTCGCCGAGAAGACCGGCCTCGCCCACGAACGCGACGCCCAGACCCGTGCGGGCCAGGCGGTACGCATCTACGCCACAGCCTTGTGACAGCCAGGGCGCGACCACCCGCAACCGGGGCCGAGGCATCCTCGGCCACGGCGAGACGGGCGCAGAGGACCGGTCAGCGCGCCCATCGATCCCGGCGATTTGCCTCCTCCGGGCCGGCCAAGCAGATGCGTCGACAGCCAACGACGAGCGGCATCGAAGATCAACGATGGCGGTCGACAGCTTCGCAAAGCGTGGGGTTTCCGTGGGGTTTGCGATCTTCAGGGCCTGCCCAGTGGGCTCAAAAGTGGCTATCTACCAGGGGTTTTGGTGGGGCGGGTGGGGCTCGAACCCACGACCGACGGATTATGAGTCCGCTGCTCTGACCGGCTGAGCTACCGCCCCCGATGAGCCACCCTCGGTGTGAGGATGGCACTGCAAGCGTAGCGGTCCGGATCGGGCGTGGGTCACGCGGTCGGTGATCGGGTCGGGTCCGGGGTGTAGGCCGCTCGACCTGCTGCGGCCCAGGCGCGGTGCGGTGCGGTGCGGCCCAGGCGCGGTGCCGTCGATGTGGCCCGGCGACGGGTCCGGGGTGTGCGGGGCGGTTGGTGGGTCAGGGTCTGGGCTGGTCCGATGGTTCGCGGGTCGCCAGGCGGCGTTGGAGGGCGGCGTGGCGGTACTGGTAGTAGGGGCCGGCCTTGCGCAGGACGGTACGGCGGCGGGCGTCGTCCAGGAAGGCCATCAGCCGGAGCGGGGTTCGGCCGGTGAGTGCCAGCCAGCAGACGGTGGCGGAGTACAGCGATGATCGGGTGGAGGCCAGGCCGACCAGGGCGACGGAGATTCCGCCGGCGAGGCCGGTCGCCGCGCCGTTCACGACGGTGACGGCGAGGCCGACGGCGAGGCCGGTCGCGGTTCCGCTGACCAGCCCGGTTAATCGGTCGTACCGAAGCAGCGCCCGGGCGGCGGTGGCGCGGGTCAGGTCTGCGGGTGGTGTCAGGCTCGCCAGGGTGGCGGTGACCAGCGCGGAGCCCGCGAGGCCTCCCGCGACACCGCCCGCGACGCCCTCGGTCAGGGCGTGGACGGGGTCCGTCCCGAGGCCGGCGGCGAGGCCGTAGACGCAGCCGGCCAGGATGCCGCCGAGTGCGCCGAGCGGGAGCGCGAACAGCAGGCCGGTACGGATGTCCGCCGTGGCGGGCCAGGTGAGGGCGACTCTGCGCGGTTCGGTGAACAGTCCGCCTGACCGGCGTACCGCGTAGGCCTGGATGAACGCGGCCATGGTGCCGTCGGCGACGCCGACTGCGAAGCCGGCGACCAGGGTGGCCGCTGTTCCCGCCAGGATTCCGGTGACGAGTGCGAGCAGCAGCCGTGAGCCCGCTGTTCCGAGCCGCCACCAGGCGAGGTCGTAGGCGGGGGTTGCTCCGGGACGTTCCTCGTGGACCAGTCGTCGGGCGAGATAGCGGTGGTATCGCAGCGCCTGGTCGGCGTTCCAGGCGGAGCGCTGGTTTCCGGAACGTGTGGTCGCTTCGGTTCCGGGATAGACGGCGCCGATCAGTCCGTCCAGGAGATGGTTCTCGATCGATTCCTGGTCGGGAAACCTGGCCTGGTCGCAGAGCTCCGCCGGGTGGGCCGCCGAGGAGCGGTGGTAGTTCGAGCGGGCGAGGGAGAGCATCAACGGCAGGCTCAGTGTGCGGACGAGGGGGGCGGTGGTGGACGTCGCGATGAGCGAGCAGACCGCGGACCAGCGGTTCGGGTCGGTTCCGGCCGCGGCGTCCAGGACGGCGATCATCTCGTCGCCATCGAGTGGGAGGACTTCGACGGCGGGGGTCGCCTCGATCGGGGTTCCGGCTCCGTCCGGTGATATCGCCGCGGCGTAGGCGGCGGTCTGCCAGACGACCACCAGCGGGTCTCCTGCCCGCAGCGCGCGGTTGATCGACCGGATCGCGTCCGTCTGGGAGGCGGGGGCGAGCGTGTCCAGGCCGTCGATGACCGGGAGGAGGAGGCCGGTTTCGCGGAGTCTTCGCACCGCCGTGACCGTCCGACCGGCACGCGAGCCACCGGCGTTCGAGACGGGCGCGCCCAGCGCGGGATGGCAGCGGACGAGCTCTGCTTCGAACCACGCCCAGAAGCTCTGGTTCGTCGGGTCCCAGGATCCGGCGTCGACGAGGACGGGTACCGGTGCCTGTGCGGTCTCCCGTGCGGCCAGCAGGTCGAGGACGAGGTGGATGGCGACCACGGTCTTTCCGGCTCCGCTGTCGCCGACTATCGCCAGGCGCCGGGTCGGGATCTGCCGGTACCGGTCGGCCAGGTGCTCCTGGCGGCCGTCGAGCAGATGGGGCTGCCAGTCCGGGGCGGTGTTCCCGCTCCGGACGCGCCCGGGGGCGACCGCCGCGAGCCGGCGCACCGCGCAGGTGGGAGCGCTGACGCTCGCCGACGCGCTCGTCGCCGCCAGCCGAAGCGAGTACATCGCGCCGCCGGTGAGGCCGCGGTGGACGAGTTCGTCCTCCCACCGCACCCGCACCCGGGCTGCCAGTTCGGTCAGGAGCCGCGGCAGGTTCTCGGCGGTGTGCTCCGCGGTGGCGGCGACCGACGAGCCGCCGACGAAGGCGATGATCGCCAGGGCGAGGCTCGCCGCGGCGAGCAGGCGGTCCACCCCGGCCCAGTTCCACAGGAGTGCGGGGGTGATGACGCTCCCGAACACGGCGGTGAGGCCCGCGAGCCGAGCTCGGTTGACCCGCCGGAGGCGCGAAATCCGCGACATTGAAGTTTTTCCACCTCAAGTTGGATGGACCTGGGGTTACCACCGGTGTTGTCCAGGCCGTGGATGGCCGAACCACCGGTCAGAAGGAGAAGCCGATGTCAGGGCGTTCCGGTGCGTTGGCACCGGCGCCGATATCGACGCACCTGCGCGGATCGAGACTGCCCCGCCCGCGTTTCCTCGCGCTGCCTACGTGCCGCAGGAGTGGGGCCCGCTCCGGTTCGACCCCGGACGGGGAACCTCCGGACGATGCTCCATGGACAGACCTCGTGCTTTCCGCCCTCATGATCCGACGATGCAGACCGTAGCACGATTGTGCTGATGCATGTGCATAAGCACCGTCAAACGACCGAGCACGGCAAGCCCGGACGTGTCGCCGTGTCGATCGCGTCGATCGCGTCGACGCCGAAGAGCTGGCATGGGGACCGGCATCCCCGACCGACAATCACGTTAGGTCAGATGGACAAGTGCACGTGTTTCTCGACATCGCCAGCCGAGTTGCCGACGCCAGGGCACGTTGACGTGCGGAAACAGTCAGGGGCGAGCCTGGAAGTGCGAGTCGTGAATTCCGACCAAACGCGACCGGTGGCCGGCACCGATCACCTGAAGTAGCCGGCACCGGATCGAACGACCAGGTGGCAGTCCGGCACCGGGTGCCCTCGCCTCCGCGGCCGGCGACAAGAACCGAGCCGGTAGTAGGCTTCTCGCCGGGATGAGGCGCGGGATCGAGACGTACGCGCTCGATGGTCGGGTAGCGGGCTGGGCCACGAGAACCCGCTCCTCGCCGACGAGCTGGCGCCCCGCGAGGTCGCCAGCGGGTCGGCGGTTCGAAGAAGGTGACTGAGACGACCGGAACCGTGCCGTTGCCTCCCGCCGAGGAAGGCCGCGATTCCGCAGATAGCCGTGGTCCCGCAGACGGCCGGGGATCCGCAGACGGCCGGGGATCCGCAGACGGCCGCGACTCGGAGGAACTGCTCGCCGAGGATGTCGCCGAGCTGCAGGAGGTGGATCCCGATCCGCCCCAGATCAGCTACAGCGGCACCGACTTCGATATCGAGGGAATCGTTCGCCGGCACGACCGGGGCGACATCGTGGTGCCGTCGTTCGGCAACGACGATCCGAGCATCGAGACCGCGGGATTCCAGCGCGAGTTCGTCTGGAAGCGCAGCCAGATGGACCGGTTCATCGAGTCGCTGCTGCTCGGCTATCCCATCCCGGGGATTTTCCTCGTCCAGCAGCAGGACCGCCGTTATCTCGTCCTGGACGGGCAGCAGCGCATCAGGACGCTGAGCCTCTTCTACGGTGGCAGCATCGGCAACCGCGAGTTCGCGCTGCAGAACGTCGCCCCCCGTTTCCGGGATCTCACGTACAGCACACTTTCGGACGAACAGCGCCGCACCCTCGACAACACCTTCATCCAGGCGACCGTCGTCCGGACGGACGGGACGACGCAGTCGCTCGACGGTGTCTACCAGATCTTCGAGCGGCTGAACTCGGGTGGCACCCAGCTCACCCCGCACGAGATCCGCGTCGCGCTCTACGCCGGCGAGTTCATCAGGTTCCTGACCGCGCTGAACGACAAGCCGGCCTGGCGGGCGCTCTACGGCCCGCGCTCCCCTCGGCTGCGCGACCAGGAGATCGTGCTCAGGTTCATCGCGCTCTACATCTCGCCCGGCAACTACCGACGTCCGCTCAAGAAGTACCTCAACGACTTCGTCGGGACCCACCGGGACCTCGATGACCTGCCGGTGGAGCTCATCGAGCGGCGTTTCACCCGGGCGACGGAGCTGGTGCTGGCCGACGCCGGGAGAAACGCGCTGCGTGCTCGGGGCCGCCAGTTGAACGCCTCTCTCACCGAGGCTCTGCTGGTGGGTCTGGCCCGCCGGCTCGACGCCGGTGACGAGCCGAGCGCCGGCCAGGTGAGCATGGCGATCACGAACCTGCTCGGCGAACCCGGGATCGACTACGTGACCACCCGGGCCACCGCGGACGAGGACAGTGTGCGCAGGCGTCTCGGACTGGCCACGAGGGCCTTCTCCCGCATCTGAGATGGGCACCGGACAGATGGGCACCAGTCAGACGGGCGGCAACCAGACGGGCAGCAGCCAGACGGGCGGCAGAGGGCCGCGCCGCCATGCCCGCGAGGAGTGGCCGCCCGCCGAGACCCAGCTCATTCTCGGTCGCCTCGGGGAGTTATCGGCCCTGGTGCAGGAACAGGCGCGGATCCCCGACAACCAGGAAGTCGCGTCGTGGCTGGCCCGGCTGCTCGTGGTCCGCAGCTGCGGCTATCTGGAGCAGACCGTCGTCGTGACCTCCCGGGCCTACATCAGCCGGACGTCCAACGGCATGGTGCGAAACTTCGCGCTGGGTGCGCTGAAACGCGCGCCGAACCCCAGCGCCGACGCTCTGGGAGAGCTGGCGCTGCGCTTCGATCCGGCGCTGAAGTCCGAACTGAGAGCCCTGCTCGGGGCGAACGACCAGCGGTTGAGACGTGAGCTGAACTATCTGGTCGAGCTGCGGAACAAGATCGCCCATGGGCAGAACGAGAACGTCGGTGTGGCCAAGGCGCTGATCCTCAAGGAAGTCGCCTGCGAGGTCGCCGACTGGTACATCCTTCGCTTCCGGCCGCGCTGAGACCTTCCGCACGCCGTGCCACGGCGATCTCGGCACGGCCGCCTGGCTCGGCCATCTGGAACGGCCGCCCGGCGCGACCGTCTCTCTCTCCCCCCAGTCGGCGAGAGTGCTACTGCCCACCTTTGCTGACACCACGGCGGTGTTCCCTCGTAGCGTCACCATGGCCCCGCAATGCGGATGGGGTGACCTGTTTCGCTAGGAAAGGCACGACGATGGCGGATGTATCGGTGCGTCTGCCGGCCGAGGCCGGCACTGAGATCGTCTTGAATCTGTCTCTCTCCCAGGCAGTCCGGCTGATCGAATCCCTCACGGGCAGGGTCGCGGACGTGATGACCAAGCCCGAGCGGGTGGGAGTCGGTTCGCGCTGAGCGGAGACGACCCGCGCTGAGCGGAGGCGGCCCGCCTGCTGCGGTGGGCTGAACATCCACTGGTCGCACCGGCCCGGTACGCCGATGGTGGGCGCATGACGAACACATCGACGCACCGTGTTGCGGTCGTCACCGGTGGCTCCCGCGGCATCGGCCGTGAGGTGGCCCTGAGGCTCGCCGCGGACGGTTTCGCGGTCGTCGTCGGGTACGCCGGTCGGACGGACGCGGCGCAGGACACCGTGGCCGCCGCCGAGGCCGCCGCCGAGGCCGCCGGCGCCGGGGGTTCGGCGATCCCCGCGCAGGCCGACGTCGCCGACAAGCGCGCCGTCGCGGGCATGTTCGACGCGGCCGAGGCGGAGTTCGGCGGGGTCGACGTCGTCGTGCACGCCGCTGGCAGGATGCCCCTGTCGACCGTCGCCGACCTGGATCTGGCGGTGCTCGACGAGTTGTACCGCACGAACATCCGCGGCACCTTCGTCGTCGCCCAGCAGGCAGCCCGCCGGCTGCGCCGAGGCGGGAGCCTGATCACCTTCTCGACGTCGATTCTCGGGCTCGCCCTCCCCCGCTACGGCCCGTACGCGGCCAGCAAGGGCGCCGTCGAGGGCCTCACCCTGATCCTGGCCCGGGAGCTGCGCGGCCGGGACGTGACCGTCAACGCCGTCGCACCCGGCCCCACCGCGACCGACCTGTTCCTGCACGGCAAGGACGAGCAGACGATCGCCCGGCTGGCCGCGCAGCCGCCGCTGGAACGCCTGGGCACCCCGGCCGACATCGCCGGTGTCGTCGCCTTCCTCGCGAGCCCCGCAGGCCACTGGGTCAACGGCCAGAACATCCGCGTCAACGGCGGCATCGTCTGACCTCACGGGGCAGCGTCACCCGCCCTGCCGGGCCACCGAGCCCAGGCCGCACGACCGGCGGCGGGCACATGTTCACGTTCGCCGCGGTGTTCGTGCCGACGACGAGGGGACGGGGCCGTGTGCCTCGCTGCTCGCGAGTTCGTCACGCTGCTGGCTGAGGAAGCGGCGCAGCTCCGTGCTGGACGTGTGGACGGTGTACGGGAAGTAGACGACGCGGGCGCCGACCGTGGCCAGGTCGGCTTCCAGCTTCCGTCCTTTCGGGGTGTGCTGCCAGTCGTCGCCCTTGAACAGGACGTCGTAGTGGACCGCCGGCCACATGGCGAACTTGTCGTGATGGGAGTCGACGACGACCTCGTCGACCAGGCGCAGGCTGCCGACGATCTCGAGGCGTTCCGCGAGCGGAACGACGGGCAGGTGGCCTTTCACCGCGAGTACGACCTCGTCGGTCACCACTCCCACGACGAGATGGTCGCAGGCCCCCCGGGCACGGCGGATGATGTTCAGGTGCCCGATGTGGAACATGTCGTAGACACCGGGAACGTAGCCGACGACGGTCATCGTCGACCGCCCCGCACAGCGTTCACGACGCGAACGTTCACCCCAGGCATGAACGATGTCGGAGCGGGCGCCGGCGGAGCGAGCGGCCCTGGAGCCGCCGAGGTCGCAACGGCGCCGTTCGCGGCGGTCGCGCCGGTGGCAGCGGTCGGGGTGGTCACCCCCAGTGCGGTCATCGCCCGGTAGCCGCGCAGCAGCACGCCGAGCAGGTAGAGCGCGTTCGCGGCGGCGAGGGCCGCGTAGGCGACGCAGAACGGGGCGCTGAACGCGGTGCCTGCGCCGAGCAGGACGAAAATCAGGCACAGCAGCCCGTAGTCGCTGGGCAGTACGAGAAGCGACCGCCAGATCGGAGCGTTCGTCCCGGTCGCGGCGGCCACTGGGCGGGTCCGGCGCAGGAAGTCGCTGATGATCATCGAGAAGAAGGTGACCGTGGCGACTGCCGCGAAGGCCAGCGGGACCAGGAGGAACTCGCCGCGGCCGAGGGCGGAGAAGCGGAAGCAGGAAACCGCGACGGCCAGGTGCAGCAGCGGGATCTTCGCCGAGTCGCAGACGTGGTCGAGCCATTCGCCGACCGGGCTGCCGCCGCCGCGCAGCCGGGCGAGCTGGCCGTCGGCCGCGTCGAGGGCGTAGCCGATCACGAGGGCGAGGCAGACGGCGACGCCGACGGGTGCGGTCGGGCGGGCGTACGCGAGCAGGGCGATGCCGCCGAAGGTGAACAGCCCGCTGATGGCGGTCACCTGGTTCGGGGTGAGCCCGGCGGTGTAGCCGGCGGCGGCGAACAGTCGACCCAGCCGCCGGTTCACGAAACGCGAGTAGGCGGGTGCGCCTTTCGGTGACTTCTGCGCGGAGTTCAGCCGATCCAGAGCCGCGCGGAAACCGGCCGGCGGGGAGACGCTCATGCGTGCCTCCGGCTCGCGAGGCGCAGCGCCTGCCGCCGCGGCACCGAACCCGGAAGCGAAAGCGGAGCCGAAAGCGGGGCCGAAAGCGGGCGCGGAAGCGGAAGTGGAAGCTGGAGCGGGAGCTGAAGCTGAACAGCGGCAGGAACCGAAACGGGGACGGGACCGGGAGCGGTGACGGGCGCAAGGTCCCCGCTCTCGGTGAATCGGCGAAGGGAGCTGGTCAATGTGGGCCGCCAGTGCGGGTCACGGCCGGCGAGGCGGAGGCAGAGTTTCTCGTAGCCGACCGCGACCTCGTCCCAGTCGAATTTCGCGGCGGCCCGGTTTCGCGCGAGCAGGCCGTACCGATCGCCGATGATCGGGTTCCTTTCGGTCGCTTCGAGGTGGCGGGCCAGCTCGTCCGGCTCGGTGAAATAGAAACCGGCGTCGCCGAGCACCTCGCGGTTGAAGCGGTTCCCGGTGGCTATCACGGTGGCGCCCGCGCCCATCGCGCGCAGCAGCGACGGGTTGGTGCCGCCGACGCTGTGGCCGTGCAGGTAGGTCAGGCTGGCCGCGTAGAGCGCGTTGAGCAGTTCCTGGTCGTAGACCGCGCCCAGGGAGACGACCCGCGGGTCGGTGGCGAGGAGCTGGGTGAGGTCGCGGGTGTACCGCGTCGGGTAGGGGTTTCCGCCGACGACCACGAGTGGATGTCGGGAGCCGCTCGCCAGGTATCCGCGGGCGATGAGGTCGATGTTGTTCTCGGGTTCCATCCGGGCGACGACCAGGTGGAACTCCTTCGCGCGCAGGCCGAGCTCGGCGACCCGGGCGGTAGCGGCGGATTCGAGCAGTGGGGCGCCGTAGGTGAGCACGGTCGAGTCCGCGTGGAACTTCCAGCGGTAGTAGTCCGCGATGGCCGTGCAGTCGGCGATCAGGTCATCGGCCCAGGCCACCGCGAGGGCCTCGGCCATCATGTAGTAGCGCCGCCCGGCGCCGGCCCATTTGCCGCGGCGCCACTCCAGCCCGTCGACGTGCACGGCCACCGGGATTTTCCGCAGCCGGAGCAGGGGTAAGAGGGGGGCGTTGGCGGCGTTGAAGAGCAGCGCGACGTCCGGCCGGTGCCGCAGGGCGTGCGCGACGCTCACCGTGGTGTGGCTGATTGTCTCCAGCGATCGGCGGCGCAGGGCCGGCAGCTCGACTCGGCGCATTCCCAGGAATTCGTCCGGGCCTTTGCCGCGGCAGTAGACGGTGACGTCATGGCCCAGCTCGACGAGCCGGCGGCCGACCTCCTCCACCGCCGTCTCGAAGCCGCCGTAGTTCGCCGGCACACCACGGGTACCGAGCATGGCTATTCGCATTTCGCCCCACCCCACGTTCAGATTCCGTGCGTGCCCCGCAACGCGAACGTAGCCGTCACCCTTATCCGCAGATGGCAGGGATCGTCATTTTCTGGAAAATTAATGGTACACGGAGCGGCACCTCTTGTTCAATTTCTGGAAAACTGGTGCCAGCATTCCAGGAAAGGCCGAGAAAAAGTCTCCTAATTTGTTCTGCCGGCCTGGTTGTGCCGTTGGATCTGGGCCGGCGTCAGCGCGGTCGGGTAGATCGCCACCTCGTCGATCGCGCCGGCGAGGAAGTTGCTGGTCGGCCGGTCCGGCCAGAATCCCAGGGCGTCCCCGCCGACCCGCCAGTAGCCGCTGAACGCCTGGGCGGACGTCGTCGCCGGATCCTGGCCGACCTGGGCACCGTCGACGTAGAGCGACATCCCGGCGCCGGACAGGGTGGCCACCACGTGATGCCACCGCCCGTCGTTGTAGGCGCCGGCGCTGGTGATCGTCCGGAAGCCGCCGGGGTTCACGCCGAACGTGACCCGGCCCGCGTTGGTCAGGTAGACGTGCCGGTCGTAGCTGAAGGACGTCCCGGTGTTGCTGCCGCCGAAGCCGAGGAGCTTCCCGCCGCGGGTCGAGGTGGTGTTGAACCAGGCCTCGGCGCTGAACGTGGCCGGCGCGGTCACCGCCGTCGGCGTGGCGCCGAAGCCGGTGGAGGTGCCGCTGAAGGTCGAGGCGGTGTCCGCGTCACCGGCGATCGCGCCCGGGGTGCCACGGGTCACGGTGCTCCCCAGGCGCAGGTCCGCGCCGCCGGCCAGGTCACGGGAGGTCGTGGTGCCGGCCGTCTCGCCGAGACGCCAGTAGTTGGCCGGCCCGTCGGCCAGGACCGTCCGGGCGTAGGCGCTGGTCGGAGCGGGGCCCGCGCCCGTCACCGTCACCGGTGCGCTGGTCGGGCCCGGCGTGACGTTGCCGAGCGGGTCGGACACGTAGACGCGGTAGGTGTGGGTGCCGGCGCTCAGGCCGGTGTCGACGAACGTGGCCGGCTGCGGTTTCCAGAACCGCCCGTTGATCGTCGTGGTGTGGACGGGGCTCGCGGTGTTGCCGTCCCGGACGATCCGGTAGGTGAGGGCCTCGTTGTCGTTGTCGTAGGTCGTCGTCCAGCTGACCCGCGCCGAGCCCGCGCCCACTGCCTGGACGGTCGGGGTCAGAGCCGCGGCGGAGTAGACCGGGCCTACCCGGTTCGGCGCCACCGCGCGGATCGCGAAGCGGACCAGGCCCTGCTGAGGCGTCCCGTTCACGGACGGGAACTCACCGCCCAGCGACAGGTAGCTGCTGTTCCCGGTGATCGACCAGGCGGCCTGGCCCTGGCCGGTGAACGTGCCGGCGGCGAGCTTCGGGTACCAGTTGAGCTGGGTCGGGGCCGGGTTGCCGGAGAAGTCGGCGTAGCCGATCAGCGTGTTGCGCCCGACGGTACCGGTTGCCCTGGTGGTAAAGGCCAGCGCCCGGTAGTACGACATCGGATCGGTCTGCGGGAAGGCTCCGATGTTGCCGCAGAAGTGCGCGTGCCCCACGTTGTACAGGACGCCGCCGACGGCGAAGTTGTCGTAGGTGTCGCCGTGGCAGTCCTCGAGCCAGATCAGGTCACCGGTGGTGGGGTTCGCGGCGAAGCTGCCCTCGAGGTTGCCGCTCGTCGCCCCGGACACCCAGCCCGACCCGTAGATGTTCGTGCCGTCGGTGCGCAGGCTGTCGATGCTCGCCTTGTCGCCGGAGTTGCGCACGATCCGGTTCGCCGCCCACGGCAGGGTCGCGCCGGTGGTGGCGTCGACGGCGCCGAGCCCGGTCGCGGACACGCCGTTGAGGGAGTTGAACTGGCCGCCGACGATGACCCGGGACCGGTCAGGGGTCAGGACCATCGCGTTGACCTGGCCGTTCGCGGCCGCCGGCGCCCAGTTCAGCAAAGCCCCGGTGGACGTCGAGTAGGCGGCCAGGCGGGAGCGGGTGTTTCCCATCGCCGAAGCGAAGACCCCGCCGGCGTAGAGGGTCGAGTCGGAGGCGGTCAGGGCGCGTACCGACGCGGCGGCGCCGCCCGTCCAGCCGCTGACGAGGGAGCCGTCGACGGTGCTGAACGCGGCGATCCGGTTGCGGGTCTGCCCGTCGACGGCGGTGAAGTCACCGCCGACGTAGATCCTGCGGCCGTCGGGTGAGGCGGTGATCGCCCGGCCCTGGGCGTTGAGCGTGTGGTTGAAGCCCGCGATCAGGTTGCCGGTCGTGATGTCGTAGGCGAGCAGGTTGCCCCGCGGGGTCTCGTTCACGCCGGCGGCGGCGCCGGCGGGCCGGGCCGCGGTGAAGCTGCCCGTCACGAAGACCGTGTTGCCGACGGTCGCCTGCGCCCACACGACGCCGTTCACCTGGACGGTCGGCAGGGCGTCCACGCTGACCGTCGCCGGTGTCGACGGATCGGGTGGCGCGGTGTCCGCCGCGGCGCCCGGTGCCGTCAGCAGGACCGACGCGCCGGTGCCGACGACGGCCAGGGCGGCGACCGTGGCCACACCGACCAGGCGCCTGGCGAACCCGCCACGCCCGACGAACCCGCGATGCCCGGCGACCGTGCCGCGCCCGGCGAACCCGCCACGCCCGGCGGGCTGGCCCGCGCCGCCGGCCGGCCGGACAAGCCTGCCGGCAGGTAAATCCCCGCCTCGCCCTGACTTTCGCCGCGTCACCCGCGTCACCCGCGTCACCCGCATCACGCTCTTCCTACGCCGAGCGCGACCGGAAGCACGCCCACCATTACCCAGCATTAATTCACAGCTGTGCCGGTTTTCGGGGAACCTTACACAGCGATCCGCGCCATCTCAACCGTTCAGCATTGCGACGAATTAGCCCCCACGCGGCGACGCGCCACGGAAACCAAGAAAAGTCAACGGAGAATCAACGGTCCCGACCGGAATTTCGTCGACCCGATAAACAGATCAGGCCGCCTTTTGAAGCCGGTGCCCGCGGTGGGTGTGCGCCAACCCGCGCGCCAGCGGACCGCCCGTCAGCCGACCGGGATGTCAGCCGATCGGACCGGAGAAGACGACCGCGGGTTTCGCCGGGTCGTAGCTGACGACAGCTGTGACCCTGGCGCGCTGGTCCTCGGGGATGAGGAAGACGTAGACACCGTCGACGGTGCGCCCCGGCTGCAGTGTTCCTGCCAGGGGACGCACCGTGCCGCCGTCATCGGGCTGCGCCGGCGTGTCGTCCGCGCCGTAGGACACGGTGATGTTGGCCCCGTTCAGGTCGACGACCTGCCCGGAGTCGTTGCGCAGGGTGAACGTGAAGGCGACGGCGGGCCGGCCGACGAACTGCCCCGGCCCCTCGCCGGTCGAGCGCACCGGGCTGATGTCGGCCACCGAGACAACGACCTTGCCCGCTCCGGACGCCGGCGCCGAGAACGGAGCCGGGCCGGCGGTCGGTGCCGGCGCGCTCGGCACGGCGGCGAGCGCGGTCGGGAAGGGGCCCTGCTTTCGGTAGGGGTCGTCCCCCGCCCCGTCGTCGCCACCTCCACAGCCGGCAAGCGCGACCACGGCCGCGACAACCCCGGCCAGCACCCCGGACCCAAGGACGGATAACGATCTCACGCCGGGAACCCTACGACCCACCGCGCTTCATCAGCCAGTTCCCGCCCGCGGCACCGCCAGATTCCATCGATTCCTGCAACCTTTTCATCAGACCACGGACGAGATACCGATACCCAGCGCTCCGATATGGTGCACCGAATTTCCGGCCGCCGGGTCGACCGGCACTTCCGTGCCACCTTTCCCACAGACTTCCGATGAGACCGCGGAATACCCGTGACCTCCTTCCGAAGCCCGTCGCAGGCTCCCGAGCCTCGGTCAGCCGCTGCCGCCGCTGCTGCCGCTGCCGCCGCCGCTGCTGCTGCCACTGTTGCCGCCACTGTTGCTGCCACTGTTGCTGCCGAGCAAGAAGGGAGGCTTCTGGCTGCTGCAGCAACCCAAATCCTCACTTCTTGCGGATTACCAAGTGGCTATATGATCCTTTTGCCCTTTTTGGGATGAGACGCGCCGGAGCCCTGCTGGTTCCGGCGGCGGTCAGCTCGGGTCTTCGGGGCGGGCCGCAGCCAGCGTGCCGATCAGGGCGTTGATGTGGTCGTGGTAGCGCTCCAGGCCGAACCGTTCGACGGCGTCGGCGCGCCCCGCCGCCGCCAGCCGGGCGGCGAACGGCCAGTCGTCGAGCAGGGCGCTGACCGCCGCCGCCAGGGCCGCGGGGTCGTCCGGGGGGACCAGCAGGCCGGTGCGGTCCGCGATGACGATCTCCTCGAGCCCCTGGGTGGCGCTCGCGACCAGCGGACGTCCGGCGAGCAGGGCCTCGACCGCGACGTTCCCGAACGGTTCGGCCCGGGACGGGACCAGGACGACGTCCGCCGCGCGGAGGAAGGGCTCGATGTCGGGCTGGAAGCCGTGGAAGCGCACCCGGTCGGCCAGCCGAGGGTCGGCGGCGACGTCCCGCAGCTGCCGCTCGTACCACTCGTAGCCCTCGAATGTGCTGCCGACGAGGTCGAGCTCTACGTCGCGGCCGGCGTCCCGGAGCCTGAGCAGCGCGTCGAGGGCGACGTCGGTGCCCTTGCGCGGGGAGAGCCGGCCGACGAGAACCAGCCGCGCCGGAGTGCCCGGCCGCACCGGCAGCACCGGCACCGGCACCGGCACCGGCAGCGGCAGCGGCAGCGGCAGCGCGGACGATGCCAGCCGGCGTGGCTGCGACTCGGGCGACGGCGGGGCGGGCGACGGCGGGGCGGGCGATGACGGCGGGGGCGGCGGGGCTGGGCCGCCGGCGCGGGCGACCCCGTTGTAGACGAGCTCGGTCCGTCCGGCCAGCGCCGGCACGGCCGCGGCGAGGGTGGCCGCCGCGGCGGAGCTGTTGACCACGATCGTCCGGGCCAGCAGCAGCGGGGCGGTGAGCGCGACGCCGACGAGCCGGCCGGTGCGCTCCGCCTCGTGCACGTGGACCAGGCTCGGCAGCCGGCACAGCCGCGCGGCCACCAGCCAGACCGGGATCGTGATCGTGTTCACGTAGAGGACGTCCGGCCGGACCAGCCGGATCAGCCGGACCAGCCGCGCGACCGCGGTCACCATCCGCGCCACGAGACCGAAGGCCCGGTGCGGGCGCAGGTATCGCTTGCGCAGGACGGGGACGTCACCGGCCCGGACCTCGGCCCCGGCCTGTTCCAGCAGCGGCCACAGCGGCCCCCGCTCCGGCAGGACCACGATCGCGCGTGCGCCGGCGGCGACGACCCCGCGCACCGAGTCGAGCAGCATCCGGTCCGCGCCGTACAGCTCGGCGGAGGGGTGCGCGAACAGGACCGTCCGGCGGGCCATCAGCCGGCCCCGGCCGGGATCCGCTCCGGCGCCGGCCGGACCGTCGGGCGCGCCGGCACCGAACCGCCCGAACCTCCGGGACGTCCCGCCGACGCCGGACCTCGCTCGGGCGCCGGATGCCCCGGTGCCACCGGACGTCCCGGAGGCACCGGACCTCGCTCGGGCGCCGGACGTCCCGCTGTCACCGGACCTCGTTCGGGTGCCGGCCCCGCGGAACCGGCCCGTCGGCGGGTCAACGCGCCGGTCCAGCCGACGATCACCGCCAGCAGGATGTTCGCGACGTTGGCGGGTGCCGCCATGTGCTCGGCGGTCAGGCCGTCGAAGAGGAGGAACAGCAGCAGCGCGGTCAGCAACGTCAGGTCCGCCCGCTCGTCCGGCCGGATCCGGCGCCACAGCCCGCGCAGCGCGACCACGATCCCACCCAGCAGCGCCAGCCAGAGCAGCGCACCGATCGCACCTCCGTCGACCAGGACGTTGACGAACGCGTTGTGCCCACCGCCGAGACCGATCGCGTCGAGGAAGATCCCGCGGGAGGCGGTCAGCCCCCAGCCGGTCATCGGTTTCTGCTCGAACGCGTCGAGGGCGAGCGACCACAGGTTGGTGCGCTCGTTGAGCGTGGCCAGCTTCTCGGCGGACTCGCCCCGGCTGAGGTAGGACAGCACGACGTCCAAGGAGGTGACCGCCGCGATCGCGGTGAAGACACCGATCGTGGCCAGCAGGTCGAGCCGGCGCGCACCGCGGGCGCCGCAGACCATCGCCAGCAGCGCGGCGACGACCGCCCCGCCGAGGGCGCCCCTGGTCCGCGAGGCGAGCAGCCCGGATCCGACGACGACCAGCAGCACCTGGTACGTCCAGGTCGGCCAGATGCGGTGCTCCCGGCCCGGGCGGGTCAGGTAGACGGTCAGGATCACCGTCGCGGCGCCCAGGTAGATCCCGGCGACGACCGGGTGGACGTACAGCCAGGTGAAGCGTCCGGCCGTCTCGCCGCTCACCGGCGGGAACCGGTGCAGCGCGCCGAACAGCACCGAGCCGGCGACGGTCGCGGCGAAGGCGTGGGCCAGGCCGTGCAGCTGGGCGCGGCTGGCGTACCGCGCCGCGGTCTGCGCCACGGCCACCGTGAGCAGCAGCTGCGCCGCACGCACCACCGCCAGGCTGCCGTACGGGGACCAGACCACGGAAAGCGCACAGTAGGACCCGAAGACCCAGGCCAGGACGACGACGGTGGCGTTGCGCCGCTGGGCGGGCGCCCGCGCCACGGTCAGCAGCAGCACCACGCCGACCGTCGCGTACACGGCCATCTCCGCCAGGATGAACAGGTCAGCCTGCCCGGACGTCGTCGCCTCCTTGCCACGCAGCCGGACCTTGTAGTCGCTGGCGAGCATGAGCGGGAGTACGACGGCGGCCAACGCCCACCGGTTCGGGCTGGGAAGGAGCCGGGGCAGCCGCCGCGCACCCGCACCCGCACTCGCACCCGCACCCGCACCCGCACCCGCACCCGCGACCGTGCCCGGCGGCCGAAGGCTTCGGGCCCCGGTCCGGGAGCGGGTCCAGCCCGGGTGCCGGTGCCGGTGCCGGGAGCGGGAGCGGCACTGCTCATCCGCGCGGCTGGCCAGGACGTGCAGGCACAGCGCGCTCCCCAGCCGGGCGACCGCCAGGCCCACCGGGACCGCGACCGGATGCCCGGCGGCCAGGATGACGACCACCAGCGTGACCCCGACCAGCGCGTCGCCGAGCCAGGCGAGGAACACCGTCCTGGTGCGCCGGCGCGCGACCAGCGCGGTCGCGGCGGGCAGGCCGGCCGCGAGTGCGCAGCAGTAGGCCGACCAGGCGAGCACGGCGGTGCGAGGCACCTCGACCCCCGGCCCGACGACCAGATCCGCGAACGGGCCGACGAGGAGCAGGGCGGCCGCGCCCACCAGCACCGTCGCCCCGATCAGCGCCGCGCTCGCGCGACGGGCCCGCCGGGCGGACGTCGTACCATCCGCCGCGAACGCCGGCAGCAGGACGTTTCCCGCCGCCGCGACCACCGTCTGGGCCGGCGCGACCATCAGCCGAGCCGCCTCGACCTGGCCGAGCACGCCACGCCCGGCGACGGCGCTGATCAGCACCCGCGCCGTGAACAGCAGAGCCGGGGTGAGCCCGGCCTGCAGCGAACGCCACACCGCGAAACCGGCGACATCACGCACCAGGCCCGCCGTGGGCCGGGCGGGACGCAGCTGGGCGAGCGGGAGCTGCCCGAGCGCGAGCCCGACGGCGACGGCGGCCCCCGCGCCCATCGCGAGGATCACCATGAGCAGGCTGACCGTCATCCCGGCCGCGCCGGCGGCGGTGAGCGTCAGGAGCGTGACCGCGACGTAGCCGGCGTCGTTCGCCGCCAGCTTCCAGAACGACAGCCCGGCCATCAACGCCCGGCGCCCGAGCTCCTCGTGCAGCCAGAGCACGATCAGCCCGGCGTAGGCGGCCCCGACACCCGGCCCGAGACCGGCGAGCCCGACCGCCACCCCGAAACCGACCCCCGCGGCGGACGTCACCAGGACCCCGTGCGCGACCAGCACGGCGCCGCGCACCGCCGGATCGTCCCGGCCGAGCACGGTCAGCGCGTCACCGACGAACGCGGTGTAGAGCGCCGTGCACAGGACCAGGCAGGAGACGAGCAGGACGAGCGCGCCGAACCGATCGGCGCCGAGGGCACGGGCGGCGGCGAGCTGCACCACCAGACTTCCGCCGGCGTTGATGGCCTGTGCGGCGACCGCACCACCGGCCCGTCCACCGATCCGCCCACCGATCCGTCGGCCGACGGATCGGCCGGGCGGTCCACCGGGCCGTCCACCGACCGGCCGCGACCGCCGTGGCCGCACTGTCCGCACTGGCGGCTCTGGCCGCTCTGGCGGCCATGGCGGCCCTGGCGGCTCTGGCCGCTGTGGCGGCTGTGGCGGCTCTGGCGGCCCGTCGCTGTGGGGCATCAGAGCCGGGCGGCGACGGACGGCTTGTGCACCGACGGCTGGTGCACGGGTGACTTGTGCAGGGCGGCGGCTTCGTGCGGCGGGGTTCGGTCAGGCCGGTCCTCGGACGTCCGCGGCCGCAGCGTCTGGGTCCGCTCGACGTCGAAGGCGATCTGGTCGCCGTAGGCGTCCTGGTAGCCCCCACGCACCCGGGGGCCGTGGGTGAGCACCACTCCGACCAGGGGAACGGCTGTGGCGTCGGCCTGCGCGCGCAGCCGCCGCAGCGGACCGCCCGGGGTGCGCCAACGAGCCACCGCGATGATCCCGGTCGCGGTCGCGGCGAGCAGGAACGCGTCGGCGGTCGGACCGGTCGCCGGTGTGTCGACGAGGACGATGTCGAAGAGCTTCTTGAGCCGGCTCATCGTCTCGGTGAGCTCCGCCCTGCCCAGCAGCCCGGCCGGGTCGGTGGCCAGCTGGCCGCGGGGAACGAAGGCGAGCTCGCCGCCCTCCGCGGTCGAATACGTCCGGATGGCGGTGGCGAGGTCGGTGGTTCCCCGCGCGAGCTGGGCGAGCCCCACCGCGGCCGCGGGGAGCCCGAACCTGGCGGTGAGCCGGCCGGTGCGCAGGTCACCGTCCACCAGCGCCACCCGGCAGCCGCCGGCCGCCAGCGCCGTCGCGAGGCCCAGGGCTGTCGCCGTCCGCCCGTCCTGGCGTCCGGGGCTGGCCAGGACGTACAGCCCGCGCCCGCCGACAGCGGTGAGCACGCCGGCGGCGGCGTGGTGGCCAGGCTGCGGAGAGCTCCGCGGCCCGTCAGCCTCGTCGGCGCGGCCACGCTCAACGGAACGGCCGCGTCCCCTGATACCGCCGCGCTCCCTGACACCGCGACGCTCCCTTGCATCGCCACGCTCAGCGGAACGGCCGCGTTCCCCGGTGGTGGGGATCTCGCCCAGCAGCCGGGTGCCCAACAACCGGGCGGCCGCCTCGCCGTCACCGACCTCGCGCCGCCGGCCGGCCCGGAGCCAGGCCACCGTGCCCGCGAGCAGCACCCCCAGCAGCAGCCCGAGCAGGCCGCCCCGCTCCGCCCGGGCCGCGCCACTGGACGGATGCGGCACCGTCGCGTTCTCGACGAACACTGTTCCCGAGCCGAACAGCGCCGCCTCCGTCTGGGCCCGGGCGGCGGTCTGCTGAAGCTCGCCGAGCGCGGTGGCCGCCGCGGCGGCCCGCGCGCTGTCGCCGGGGCCAGGCGTGAACAGCTGGTCGAGCTGGGCCTGCGCCCGTGCCACCGCCGCGAGCTGGCTGTTCACCGTGTCATTGGTGGACTGCAGCGTCAGCTCGCGGAACGCCGCGACGACGGCATCCGCCCGGCGTTCCGCCTGCTCGCCACCCGAGCCGGTGGCCGTCACGATCAGAACGTCCGCATCCGCGGTGGCGGTGACCTCGACGGCCGTCTGCAGTGTCGCCAGCGACGTCCCGTCCTTCAGCGACCGCGCCGCCGTCGCCAGCACGTCGGTGCTCTCGGCGAACCGGGCCCGGGCACTCGCGTACCGGCCGAGATCCGCACCGGACGCGCTGCCACCCAGAATCACCGTGAGACCGCGGGGATTCGCCAGGCCGATCCGGGCGAGGGCTTTCGTGGGCGGCGCGGCCAGCACACCATGAATCACGCCGGCGAGTACGGCCAGAACTATGACCACGGATGAGGCGAGCCGGTAACGCCAGAGCGACGCCAGCGGCCCGGGGCCGACGTCGTAGTCCGGGTCATGGTCGGAGACCTGCATCACACCCCCCTGGGAGTCGGTAACGCTAACACGAACCCGACAATCGGACGGGAATCAGGAGCAAGAATTGACCAGGCCGGTTCCGATCACGGCTTGACGAGCAAAAATCAACCGCCGCGATGAACCATCGACAAATCGGTCCCCTCGTTTATTGCCGTGCACTGAATAATGACGCAGGATTCACCGCGGGGCGCCCGCACGCCCGCGCCCCGCCGGGCAGGCCGGGCGTGTCACGCCACCCGTTTCTCAGGGCCGATCCAGCGGGCAGTCTCCGCAGGTGCCGCCACCGGGCACCCGGTAGAACAGGCAACAGCTGCGCCGCACGACGGACGGGACCACCAGCTGACCGTCCGGGGTCAGGCTGTGGACGGTTGTGCCGGCCAGTGGCGGCGTCGCGAGCAGCCGCGCGGTCAGCCGGCCAATGCCCACGGCCGAGGCCTCGGCGGGGGCCGGATCCGGACGCGCGGCCGTGGCCGGAGCCGCGCCGGCCTTGTTCGGCTGAGTGCGGAGGAACCGGATCAGCATCCCCGTGGCGCCGACCAGCGCGGAGGCCGCGTTCCCCCACAGCAGGCCGAGCGCGAGCCCGGTCTCGGCCCGCACGGCCGCGAAGTACGGCCGCAGGTTCCGCTCGACGATCACCTCGCGGATCAGGTCCGCCGCTTCCAGGTGGTCATCGGCCTGCACCGCCGGCGAGGTCGGTGTGGCCAACGTCGGTGCGGCCATGGTCGGTGTCGCCGGTGCGGTCGGTGTCGCCGGTGCGGTCGGCGTTGCCGGTGCGGCCGGCGTCGCCGGTGCGGCCGGCGTTGCCGGTGCGGGTCGCCAGCCGGCGGGCCGGTCGACGATCAGCCGGAGCGGGGCTGTCAGCCGCGGCTGCACCCGCAGCACCGCCGGGTCGAGGTCGGGGACGATGCCCGAGGTCGCCCAGGTGCCCAGCGCCACCGACCACAACCGGGCGGCATGGCCGAGCGCGAGCGTCGACGCTGCCACCCGCCGTTCGACGCCGCCCAGCCGCTCGTTGACCCCGTCGACGGCCGCGGCGAGCGCGGCGCCCCCGCTGTTGAGCTCCGCGACCGCGACGGGCTCGAACCGACCATGTTCGACGTCGCTGGCGGAGGCCGTGGGCGCGGGGCGTTCGATGGCGTCCAGAACGTCGGCCTCGAAGTACGGGCTGATGGCGGCGAGGCTCGCCAGCGCCGAGCGCGCCCGCGAACCGTCGACCGGTACCCAGGCAGGACTCAACCGCGCCTCCTGTCGGTCTGCACGACGCCCGCAGACGTCCGCACCGGGCGGTGCACACTCCCTGGCGACCATATCCTCAGATCTCGCCCGGCAGCAGCGACAGCCCCAGGCCACAGCCCGAAGAACTGAGGATTTTTGTCGTTCCAGCGACAAGAATCTCTAATTCTTGCCGAGCGGCAACGGCAGCCGAATCAGCAGCTGTGTGCCACGACTCGAAGATCCGCGGATTTTCATCGTTCCAGAGCACGTGCAAAATCCCGAGAAGCGGCGGATGCCACCCCCGATGTCGACCTGGCGCTCCAGACCCCTCTGCACCACCCGCCGCACGGCGTCCCATCGGGGTCCCCCGCCCCGCACAGCGCCAGCAATTCACACCAATAGGTGCAAACGGAGCCACGGAGCCGGTTGACGATCCGCAAGAATTGAGCATTTCGGTTGTTGCAGCAGCCAGAATCCTCAGTTCTTACTCGGAAGCGGCGCCGCGGCAGCCCGGGGCTCGGGATCACTGACTACACACACCGAGTGCACGGATCGGAATTTTCTCGTGAGCGGATCGATGATGCCTGACCGTGACGGGGCGTCCTGTGCCTGGCGGGCCGGGCTTACCAGGCGACGATGTGAGTGGCCACGCGGTGCGAAACTGCGTCTGAGCTGTGTCTTCAGTGGGATCGGAGTGGTCAGTGCCGTCGCCGTCGCACCCCCGCCCGGTCGACCCCGATGTCGACCTGTCCGATCCTGGCGAACAGGTCGAGCTGCGGCCCGCCCCCTGGCCGGTGCTCGGGGCCATCGCCGTCGGTGGTGCGCTGGGGGCACTCGCCCGCCGTGGGCTGGCGGTGGCCTTCCCACACGAGCCGGGCGGCTTCGACGGCGCGACCCTGGCGATCAACACCTCCGGCTGCTTTCTCATCGGTGTGCTGATGGAACTGGTCGCGACCGTCTGGGCGGGGCGGCGGCTGGTCCGGCCATTTCTCGGCGTCGGTGTGCTCGGCGGCTACACGACGTTCTCCACCTACGTCATCGACGTGCAGCAGTCGGTCGACGCGGGCGCGGTCGACACGGCGCTGGTGTTCCTCGCCGTGTCCGTCATCGCCGCACTCGCCGCCGTCGCGACGGGTTCCGCCCTGGCGGAGCGTGCCCTGCGCCGGCAGGCTCCGACCGTCGCCAACCCCGACCTCGGCCCTGGTCTCAGCGCCGACACCCACGCCGACGTCGGCGGCGTCGCTCGAGAATGCGACGGAGGCGGGTGCGGGAGCGGAGGTGGTGCGCGGTGACCGTTCTGTGGGTCGCGCTGGGGGCGGCGCTCGGCGCGCCGCTGCGGTACCTCACCGACCGGGCGGTCCAGTCCTGGCACCGTTCGGTCATGCCCTGGGGCACCTTGACCGTCAATGTCGCCGGGTCGCTGCTGCTGGGGTTCCTGGTCGGGCTGCCGGCATCCGCGGCGGTCCGGGCCGCTGCCGGCACGGGGCTGTGCGGCGCGCTGACCACGTACTCCACGTTCGGGTACGAGACCGTGCGGCTGGCGCGGGACGGTGACCGCCGCCAGGCCGTCCTGAATGTCACGCTGAGCGTCGGTGCAGGTCTCGGCGCCGCGTTCCTCGGCGTGGCGCTCGGCCACGCGGTCGGCGGGCCCACCACGTAGGCCACCACGGTTCCGCAGAACCGCCGCACCGCGCAGGCTGCCGCGGCACCGCGGAACCGGGCCGACCCTCCGGCCGGGCGATGCGGGTTCGCCGCGCGAATCCCAGCGCGAATCCCCGGCGAAGGCGATGCGCCGGGCGCGCTGCCAGCCATACGTTCGTTCGGCACCGTCGCGCACGGCGGGCACCCAGCCCACGAAGGGACAACGATGAGAGAGCAGCGCCGAGGCCGCAAGATCGCCATGAGCCAGGCCGAGATCGACGGCTTCCTCGCCGAGCAGCGGACCTGCCGGGTGGCGACCTCAAGCCCGAGTGGTCCTCATCTGACACCGCTGTGGTTCGCCTGGGACGGTACGTCGCTGTGGCTGAACTCGGTCGTGAAGAGCCAGCGCTGGACGGACCTTGAGCGGGATCCGCGGGTGGCGGTGGTCGTCGACACCGGTGACGCGTTCACCGAGCTGCGCGGGGTGGAGATCCGCGGACGGGTGGAGAGCGTCGGGGACGTCCCGCGCAGCGGTGCCCCCGACCCCGACCTGGAAACCCCGGAGCTGCTGTACGCCCGCAAGTACACCGGCGGCGACAGGATGCACTACGACGGCCGGCACGCGTGGCTGCGGGTCACCCCGGAGAAGATCACCAGCTGGGACTTCCGCAAGATGTGAGCACCGCGCCTCGCGGCCGGTTGTGCCCCTCGGCTCTACAGCGCGGAGAAGGCGACCTCCGTCGACTTGATCAGGGCGGTCACCGGCGTGCCCGGGGCGAGGCCCAGGTCGTCGGCGGAGGCGCGGGTGATGGCCGCGGTCAGCTCGACGTCGGACGAAAGGGCGATGCGGGCGAGGGCCATCGCGCCGCCGGTGTCGAGGCCGACCAGGGTGCCACTGAGCTGGTTGCGGATGGTCAGCCCGGACGTCTCGCCGGTGGCGAGGGAGACGTCCGTCGCCTTCACGAGCACCTCGACGGCGGAGCCGATTCCGACGCCGACCTCCTTGATGGCGTCCATGGTGACCGCGGAGGTGACGATTTCACCGTTCGGGAGCTCAATGCGAACGGTACCCATCACCGTGCCGCTGGTTATGTCGGACACGGTCCCGGTCAGCCGGTTACGGATGCTCAAGGTCATGTCTGGGACAGTAACGAGGTCCTGTTGCGGCCCGGTTGCGTCCGCGCGGAAGTGCCGTGGCCGGTGTCACCTGGGCTGGGCGGATCGACACCATCGTGCGGGTGGGGGACGTCGTCGTCCGCCCCACCCGCACGACCGGCCGGTGGTCCGACCGGCGTGGCCGCGTGCATATCCCGAACCGGTTTCCGGGTCCGGCTTCCATGGGCCGGAAACCGGAATTGCCGATTCCGGAGGTGGTGGACGCCGGGTTCGGGAATTCGCGGATCCTCGGAGCTCCCCTGAGTCCCCCGAGGATTTCCGCGCTGTTCCGGCCCGGGAATCGCCCAGCTCGCCTCCGGGCCGGGCCCGGTTCCGGCACCAGGCCCGGCCCGAGTCCGCGCGCGGACCTGGCGTGCGGGAGGGGGTCAGGAACCCACGCGCACCAGGGTGATCGAGGTGATCCACGAGACGTACCGGCCGCCCTTGGTGTCGGACGGAACGGTCAGCCGCGGGCCGACGTCGGCGAGGGAGACGCCGTCCTCGGTCGAGGCGACGAGGGCCTGGACACCACCGAAGCCGGCGGTGATCTCGGGCCAGGACAGGACCGACTCGTAGCCGTCACTGGCCTTGACCAGCACCGCGTAGCGCAGCAGGTCGTTCTTGACCTCGGTGCGGAACTTGGGCACGGCCGCGGTGATCAGGTCGACGAGCTTCGCACCGGTGTAGGTGTGCGTCTGCGTGCCGGCGCTGCTGACAAACGAGACCGTCTGGGTGTACTGAGGGTAGTTCGCCAGGTCGGCGACGGTGAGGCGCAGGGTCTTCTCGACCTCGCCCCTGACGACGAAGGAGCCGGGCTTGGGCGACGGCTTCGGCTTCGAGGGGTGCGCGGGCGCACTGCCGTGCGACGAGGAGCCGCCGGAGGCCTGGGCCGCCACGCCCGGAACGAACGCGACGAAGGCCGCGATGAGGAGGGCGGGAACGGCGAGCATGGCGGTGAACCGCCGGAACAGGACCCTGCGGATGGGGTGCGGCGACATCTGACCGTCTCTCTGTGTGTGCCGGGGAAGTGAATCGAGCGCAGCGGGCTCGATGCGATGGCAGTGCGAGAGCGCCTGCCGCCCCGAGCAGGGTCAGGCAAGGGACGAGGCGCAAGAGGCTCCTACCGTGCTTGCTTCCCGCACCCTAGCGAATCTCCGCATCTAAGGAGCAAGCAACCACAGATACCCGCATCTGCGGATACGAAGACGTCACGTGACCATCCGGTCGCATCCGACGGTGCCCCGCCGGAAAATCGGACGTACCGTGACGTATCGGACAGCCTCTCACTCCTTTGCGACGCCGCTCGCCAGCCGCGTTACAAGGCGAGTACTTCCGCAATACTCGGCCGTTACCTGGACATCCAGCCACGCCAGCGGATCCGTGGATTAGGGCAATGACGGCCATGACATCCGCAGATATGTGAGCTACTCTCGATTCGTTCCGCATCTGAGGAGTAACGGGCAACGAGAGCCCGACGCCACCCCCTGCGCACCGCCGCCCTAGGGACGCACTCCCCCGCGGTACACCTTCAGCAACTGTTTGATCACCAAACGCCGTCAGGGCATGGCTGGTCGGGGGGAAACGCTTGAGTACACGCCAGTTTCGCAGTCTGCGACGCAGACAGGTACCCAGCCTGCGACGACGATCATGAAGTTCGGCCTTCCCGGTGGCCGGGGCGACCTCGACACGACGCGACCCGACTCCCTGACGGAGCTGGGGCGCGTCGCGGAGGACCTCGGCTTCGACAGCCTCTGGTTCAGCGACGGCCATCTGACCTCGGTGGGCTCACGCACGCTGCGGGCGCGGCCGGCGCCCATTCCGATGGCGGCGGCCGTCGCGGCCACCACCAGCCGGATCCGGATCGGGTTCACCGCGCTGCACCTGGCGCTTTACGACCCGATCCGGCTCGCCGCCGACCTCGCGACGCTCGACCGGATTTCGGGCGGCCGGGTGATTCTCGGTGTCGGCTGGCCCATCCCCGAATACGCGCGGGTCGCACGGGCCCCGGATGGCAACGGTGTGGATCTGCCCGAGGCGCTCGACACGGTGCTGCGGTACTGGCGCGGGCATCCGGTCGTCGCCGACGGCGCGCAGTACCGGGTCGGGCCGACGCCTGCGCAGCACCCGCATCCCACCGTCGAGGTCGCGGCGCATTCCGACGAGTCGGTCGCGTGGGCGGCGAGCCGGGGCCACGGCCTGATCCTCGCCGCGGTCGAGTCGGGGCCGTCACTCGCCAGCCGGGTCGCGGTGTTCACCTCCCATGGCGGTCGGGCCTCCGATCTGCGGATCGAACGGTTCTGCCTGGTCGCTCGCACTGACAGCGAGGCCGTTGCGATCGCCCGCCCGCTCGTCGAGAAGCTCACCGCGCGGCTGGCCGCCCACGGCGTCCACGAGCACGGGCACCTGACCGGCGGCGAGCCGGACCTGGACCCTGCCCGGTTCCTGCACGAGACCGCGATCGTCGGCGGTCCCGAGACGGTGGCGCGGCGGATGGCGGAGCTGCGGGACTCGCTCGGCATCGAACGGGTCAGCCTCCGCCCCTCGTTCAGCGCCTCCGTCCCGCTGCGGATCCAGCAGAACACGGTCCGGCTCTTCGCGGGCGAGGTCGTCCCCCGGCTGGAGAACCTGCCGGCGAGCGTGGCGGCCCGCCGATGAGCGCCCCATCGATGCCAGGCGAGCTCGCGAACGCCTCCACCGCCGACGGCGCGGTGGCCGACGGTTCGGCGAAGGTGCCCGACGGGCCTGGGACGACTTCCGAACCCCGGGCCGCGCGCGGCAGGGTCGTGGCGCTGCTGGTGAGCGGCGGCCGCGTCGGGTTGCTCGCGGTGCTGCTCGCGGTCCTCGTCGTGGTCTCCTTCGGGCTGGGGCGTTTCTCGCTGAGCCCGGAGACCGTCGTGAAGATCCTCGCCCATGAGATCGCGGCCATCGGCCCGAAGATCGGCGGGCAGGAGCGGGCCGTCGTGATGAACATCCGGCTGCCGCGGATCCTCGCGGCGCTGCTGGTGGGTGCGGCGCTGGCATCGTCCGGAGCCGCCTACCAGACGATGTTCCGTAATCCGCTGGTGTCCCCGGAGGTTCTCGGGGTGGCCGCGGGCGCGGGCTTCGGAGCCTCGGTTTCGATCCTCATCGGCCTGCCCACCGCGGCGCTGCAGACGATCTCCTTCGGCTGCGGGCTGCTCGCGGCCGTCCTCGCGGTGAGCATCGCGCGGCTCGTGGGCCGCGGCTCGCTGATCATCCTGGTGCTCGGCGGGGTCATCATCGGCGCCATGTTCAACGCGCTGATCTCCAGCGCGCAGTACTTCGCCAACCCGGAGACGACCCTGCCGGAGATCACCTTCTGGCTCTTCGGCAACCTGGGCCGGGCCAGCATGCACAGCCTCCTCGTGCCGTCGATCATCATCGGGGTGTGCCTGGTCGTGCTCTACACGGTGCGCTGGCCGCTGACCGTGCTCGCCACCGGTGACGACGAGGCGCGCTCGCTCGGCGTGAACCGCACGCGGATCTGGGCTGTGACGATCACGGCGTCAACACTGATGACCGCGACGGCGGTGAGCGTGGCCGGCATCATCGGCTGGGTCGGGCTCGTCGTCCCGCACCTGGCCCGCTTCGCCGCGGGCCCGTCGTTCAACCGCATGCTTCCGGTGACGACGCTGCTCGGGGCGGGGTATCTGCTGGCCGTCGACGACGTCGCCCGCACCGCGACCGAGCTCGACCTGCCGCTGGGCATCCTGACCGCACTCATCGGCGCGCCGTTCTTCGTCGCGCTCCTGGCCAGGGCGGGTCGACAGTGGCTGTGATCGAGACCGCCGGGCCGGAGACACCACAGACCGGGGATTCCCCGGGCGGCGCCGCGGCCGCGCGCACGGCCGCGGCGCCGCGAGTGCGGATGGATGATCTGACGTTCAGCTATCCCCGGGGCGGCCATCGGCTGACCGGGGTCAGCCTGACCCTGGCCGAGGCCGAGGTCTGCTGCCTGCTGGGGCCGAACGGCGCGGGGAAGACGACGCTGCTGCGCTGTCTGCTCGGCCTGCTCCGGCCACATCGGGGCACCGTCCGCATCGACGGGCAGGACGTCGGCTCGATGTCGGCCCGTGACCTGGCCCGGCGGGTGGCCTATGTGCCGCAGACCGCGTCGACACCGTTCCCCTTCACCGCCCTGGACATCGCGGTGATGGGCCGCACGCCGCATCTCCCGCCGCTGTCCGCGCCGAGCGAGGCGGACCGCCGGCGCGCCCGTGAGCAGCTCGACCGCCTCGGGATCTCCCGCCTGGCCGACCGCCCCTTCCCGCATCTGTCGGGAGGTGAACGACAGCTCGTCCTGCTCGCGCGGGCCCTGGTGCAGCAGGCACCGGTGCTCGTGCTGGACGAGCCGACCGCCGCATTGGACTACGGCAACGAGGTGCGGATCCTGCGGGTGGTGGAGGAGCTGGCCCGCGACGGCCATTCCGTGGTCATGACGTCGCATCAGCCGTCGCATGCTCTGACGTACTCCGATCGGGCGGTTCTGATGGCCGACGGCCAGGTCGTCGCCGACGGCCGGCCGGCGGACGTCGTCACCGGCGAGAGCCTGACCCGGCTGTACGGCGTGGACGTCCATGTGACCGGAATCGAGCTGCCCGCCGGGAACGGAACACACGAGGTACGCACCTGCGTCCCGATCCCGACCCGACTCGTCTCGGGACCACGGGGGTGAGGGCCGGTCGGATGGTTTCCCGATCCATCGATGGGGGATCGGAGGAGACCGGGAAACCATCCGACCCAACAGCAGCCGCGAAACATGAAGTTTTCACCGCAAACCCCTTCCAGCCCATTCCAGAACACGCTAGAATCCGATTCAACAGATCCGCCCGGTCAGCGGATCGACACATTCCGACAGATTCTCCCCACGGAATGTGGAGAGCGGAGGAAGTTCCCGCCGGCACGAAGTCGTCGCGGTCACGCCACCACCGGCCGGATGTTATCCGATGATCCAGGGCCGCCAATGACGCAGGCCCGACCTGGTGGAAAGAACACCCGGCGCGATCAGTTTCCCCGGTTCAGCACCGATTGCCACACCGAGGTGGCACGGCGGGCACGGGATGCGCCCTGCCGCCGCCATCATCGCACCGCACCTTCCTTGTCGTTCAGCCAGGAACGACGGAAACGCCGCGGTTCCCATCGCGAAGCCAATTCAGTCATCCTCGTCCCGGAGGAGATCTCATGACGGAACTCGTCGTCGATCCGACCAGAATTCGCCAGTTCGGCGATCCGACCGACACCGAGTTCTGTCTGGTGACGAACACCTCCCTGCTGGACAAGGTGCAGGTCGTCAACACCGAGGGATACGCCGGAACACGAATAATCGTGTTCACCGGCGGGACCGAGGAGTTCGCTCGTATCATGCGGGAAGAGGTTCCCGAACAGGCACACGTCCTGGTCATGTCGCCGGAATGTTTTTTCCAGTCGCCACCGCCGGACGTGCTCGGCCCGCGCCGCAAGCTGCTTGGCATGGCCTGCAACTCCACCCCGACGGACCTCCCCGTCCTGGCCCACTTCCTGCGCTGCGTCGAGGCCACCGACCCCGATGCCCAGGAGGCGTTCTCCGACCGCTTCTTCGAGCTGGCCGAGCGCGGTGACGTGCTCGAATACCGGAACGAACAGTACGGAACGGTGGCCCGGATGCGCCTGTGGGACCGCGAGCTGGTGTGGAACCAGCAGGCCGGCCGCGTGGACTGGGGCGAGCAGCAGATCGTGCCGGCCGGCGAGATCAGCGTGCTGCCGATCGAAATCGTCGAATTCGAGGAGCACTTGTCTCTGCCTCTCGACGGCGAGATAGTCATTGCGGGCCTCCCGATTCTCCACTCGGGCACCCCGTCCTTCTCCCGGCTCGACCAGAAGCGCGTCCACAGCGAACTGTGGCCAATGTGCGAAAACCCGGTACGGGCCACCGTGGAGAACGGTAGGATAACGGCACTCCAGGCAATCGACCCGGCCGGCCAGCCGGTGGTCGACATGCTGGAGGCACTCTTCAAGGTCGACTCACGCTACCGCCTGGTATGGGAAATCGGCCACGCGGTGAACACGACCCTCGAACTACTGCCCGGAAACCACGCGATGAACGAGGTGTACGGCGCCACCCAGGGCTGCCTGCACTGGGGAATCGGACTCACGCCCTTCACCCAGTACCACCTCGACATCATCGCCCCCGGCACCGTCGTCACGAACGACCGCGGCGACGTCCTGCTCGGCGTCCTGGAAGACGAAAGCATCCGGACGCCGCCCCAGACTCCGGTAGGCCTGGCCAGCTGACCGGCGCGGCGAGACGCACCACCCTCGCCGATTTCCCGCCCACCGCGTAGACCCGCGAAGGAGGTGCAGCATGGAGCAGAAGAAGATCCAGGTCAAGAAGAACGACCGCTACCTGGGCACCCTCCTCGGCTGATGCCGTCGACTGGGGCGGGTCGGCTATGACCGGGCCGACCCGCCCCAGATCGAGGTTCCGCACCGTAAACAGAACGTCGTTTCATGACTTCCCTGCCGGCCCAGGCACGCCGGAATTCCCGAAATCGGGAGGACTCAATGGCACAGTTCGTCGTCCATCCCGACCGGCATCACGTCTTCGGGAATCCCAGTGAGACGTTCCTCCTCCTCACCCAGGCCGACCGCGTAGCGGACTTCAGCCTCGCCCCGAGCACCCGGTACAGCCGAGCCGCCATCGGCACGATCGAGGCCGACGAGTCGCTCGACGACGTCCTGCGCTCCGACCGCTGCCCGGCCAGCGCCGACATCTTCGTGGTCTGCCCGGACCGGTTCGTGACCTCACCCGAACCGGCCTCCCTCGGGCCCGGGCGGCGCCTGGTCGCCATGCCCTGCGGGTCGACGCCGGTGACCGACGCCCAGGTGGCCTACTTCCTCACCGTCGTCGAGAGCACCGACCCGGTGACACTGGAGGCGCGGGCGGACCGGCTTTTCGGCGCGCTGAGCGAGACCCCGTACGTCTGGCTGACCGCGCCCCGCGAGGCGACGTCGGCGACCTTCGCCATCTCGGGCGACTACGAGTGGAACCAGCAGGCCGGCACGCTGGGCCCCGGTGAGCAGCAGATCGCGCCGTCGGGTGAGGCCAGCGCCGCCCCGACCGGCCTGTACCGGTTCGACACGTCCCAGCGCCTCGACGTGAACGGGACCATCACCCTGCTCGGCGCCCCGATCGTGCACCGCGGTGACGACCCGGACTGTGTCGAGGAGCAGGCCACGCTGTTCAAGGACCTGGACGCGCTGCGCGAGAACCCGGTGATCATGACCTTCACGAACGGCCTGGTGACGGACGTCCGTCCGACCGACCCGGCTGGCAAGGGCGTGGTGGCGGCGCTGACCGACCTGTACGCGGCCGACGAGGCCTACCGGGTGTTGTGGGAGTTCGGAATCGGCCTGAACCCGGTGCTACGCCAGCAGCCCGGCAACTGCGGGCTGAACGAGATGTTCGGCGCGAACAACGGCGTGGTGCACCTCGGCTTCGGCCTGACCCCCACCACCCGCTACGCCCTCACGTTCACCTGCGCCGACACGGTGATGACCGACGAGGCCGGGACCACCATCGCCGGCCCGGTCCCACCGCGGCGGCTGGTGCGGCGGCGCACCCCGGACTGCGGCTGCTGAGCAGCACGACATTCCCCTGAAGCCGAAAGCTCCCCCGAAAGGAGCCCACCATGGACGACAACCCGCGTGACTGGTACGGCGAGCCGCGTGCCGCGGCGAAGGCCCGGGCCGGCCAGGTCTCGCCCGGTCTGCGCCAGCAGATCGACGACACGCTCGACGCCCGGATCGCGAAGTTCTACGCCGACATCCCGTACGCGGACCACCAGATGTCCGGCAAGGAAATCAACATCGAGTACTACAAGCGGCACAACATCGAGACGATCCTGCGGCTGCGGCGTAAGCGGACCATCGACGCGCTGGCGATCGGCTACTTCTCGAAGCGCGACCCGGTCCGGGGCGCGAAGTGGGCGCACTACGTCGAGGACGAGATGCTCCACGACGAGTGGTTCGCCGGCGACCTGGCGAAGATCGGTGTCAGCAAGGACGAAATCTACTCCACCGAGCCGTTCGCCTCGACCAAGCTGCTGACCGGCTACCTGCAGTACGGCATGGAGTTCGAGGGAACGCCGCTGGCGCTGCTGTGCAGCGTCTACTTCGTCGAGTACGTGACGACGAAGACGCAGCCTTCCTGGGTTCGCAACCTGGAGCAGGCGCTGGGCCGGGAGAAGCTCGCCGGGGCCCGCCGCCATGTCGGCACCGACATCGAGGACGAGCACGCGACGTTCGTCTGGGACGTCCTCGTCTCCCTGGTCGGGTCGCCGGCCGAGGAGGCCCGGGTGATCGAGCACATGGAGGTCGTCGCGAACCTCTGGGTCGCCTACTTCCTCGAGCTCTACCAGCACGTCGTCGCGAGCGGGACGGCCGACGCCGGAGCGGACACCGGCCCGGCCGAGGCCGCGGCCACCAGCACGGCAGCGGCCACCGAGGCGGCAGCGGGTACGGGTGCGGACGCCGACCCGTTCGCCGCCGGCAAGGCACTCGCCGCCGGGCTCGTCTGAGCCATGGTGGCCGCCCAGGTGCCGTCGGCTCCACCAGCCGGTTCGGCGGTGGCCGACGCGCCCGCCGTCCCGGCCGGCACGACTCCTTCCGTGCCGGCCGGGACGGGCCTGGACCTGCTGCGCTTCCACGCCGACGACAACCCGATCGACACCGAGACGGACCGGTGGCTCAAGGACGGCCTCGCGGCCGCGCTGCCCGACCTGCGCATGCCGGCGCTGTTCGAGGCCCGGCCCGACCTGTTCCGCTCCACCGAGCACCTCGTCGTCTGCACCCGCGCGGACGGACGTCCCGTCGCCGCGCTCGGCGCGAGCTGGGCGTCGACCGCCGCCGCCGAGCGGGTCCTGCACATCGGCATCCAGTTCGTCGACCGCGACCTGCGCGGCGGTTCCGCGTTCAGCTCCAGCTGGCTGGCCCTGCTCACGCAGGTCGTCGCCACCGCCGAGTTCCCGCGGATCAACGTGCTTCGCACCTACAACCCGGTCGCCTACTGCGCGATGCGCGCCTACGGCCAGCTGCCCGGGGCGGTGCTCTACCCCGACCCGCGCCGCGACCAGCGTGACGCCAGGCTCGGTGAGCTCGCCTCCCGGGTCGCCGCCGCGGTCGCGCCGGACGCGCCCTTCGACCGCCGCAGCGGACGGATCAGCGGCATCGGTGTGCCGACGGACCTCTACCGGGCCAGGCCCACCTGCGACGACCCGGCGGTCAACGACTACTTCCGGCGCCACACCCGTCCCGGTGACCGGATCCTCTGCATGGTTCACATCCGGTCCTCGGAGACCGCCACGGCGATCCTCGACGGGTTCAACCGCCGGCTCGCCGCGGCCGACCGTTCCCGCGGCTCCGGGGATCCGTTTACAAGCACGTCGGTCACGTCGGTCATCTGAACGGGAGCGCGCATGTTGGGACTCGAGGGCAAGATCACCGCCGTCATCGGGGCGGCGTCGGGAATCGGCCAGGCCATCGCGGTCGCGTTCGCCAAGCAGGGCGCCGTCGTGGCCTGCTCCGACGTCGACGGTGACGGGCTGAAAGCCACCACCGCCGCCATCGAGGCGGTCGGCGGGCAGACCGACGCCAGCATCGTCGACGTGCGCAGCTCCGCCGAGGTCGACAGCTGGCTCGGCCGGGTCGTCGCCGAGCACGGCCGGCTCGACGTCGCGGTCTGCACCCCCGGGATCAACATCCGCAAGCCACTGATCGAGTACACCGACGCCGAGTACGACGCCGTCACCGACGTCAACCTGCGCGGCAGCTTCAACGTCCTGCGCGGCGCGGGACGGATCATGGCCCCGCAGGGCAGCGGCAGCATGATCGTGATCTCCTCGATCAGCAGCCGCGTCGTCGAGCCCGGCCAGGTGATCTACGCCGGGACGAAGGCGGCGCTCGCCCAGATGGTCCGCGTGTTCGCGGCCGAGCTGGGCCGCGCCGGCGTGCGGGTCAACGCGATCGCCCCCGGCCCGGTCGAGACGGCGCTGACCGAGCCGATCCGGGCCAGCAGCGCCTGGGCCGGCGCCTACGCGGAGAAGGTCGCGCTCGGCCGGTGGGCCCGCCCCAGCGAGATCGCCGGCCCGGCGGTGTTCCTCGCCTCCGACGCCGCGACCTATGTGACCGGTGAGCTGATGTTCGTCGACGGCGGCTGGGTGGACCTCGACGCCCAGTTCGCCGACCAGGACGCCGTCGCCACCGACTGAGGGAGGACGAGGACAGTGAACATCGCCGTCATCGGCGCGACCGGCGTCGTCGGCAAGCAGTGCCTGCAGCTGTTGGACGCCGGGGCGCTGCCCGGCGTCGAGCGGGTGATCCCGGTCGCGTCGGGCCGTTCCGCCGGCCGCGACCTCACCGCCGAGTACGGGCTGGACCTGAAGGTCGAGCCGGTCGTGGCGCTGGCGGACTTCGACCCGGCCGCGGCCGATCTCGCCGGGCTCGACCTGGCGATCTTCAGCGCGGGCGCGCCGATCAGCCTGGAGCTGGGCCCGAAGGTCGCCGCCGCCGGCGCGCTGGTCGTCGACAACAGCTCGGCGTTCCGGATGGAGGACGACGTCCCGCTGGTCGTCCCGCAGGTCAACCCGCACACGATGGCGACCCGCCCGGCGCGCGGGATCGCCTCCGTCCCGAACTGCTCGACGATCCAGCTGGTCCGGGCGCTGCACCCGCTGCGAGCGCTCGGCAACCTGGAACGGCTCGTCGTGGCGAGCTACCAGGCGGCGTCCGGTGGTGGGCTGCGCGGCCTGGAGGAGCTGGCTTCGACGTCCCGCGAGGTCCTCGACGGCGGGGAGCCTGCGGAGACGCCGAGCAGGTTCGGGCGCACGCTCGCGTTCAACCTGGTGCCCGAGATCGGCCTGCGCGACGACGCCGGGATCTCCCACGAGGAGCACAAGCTGCGCCGCGAGCCCCGCAAGATCCTCGACCTGCCGGCGCTGCGGGTCGCCGCGACGGCGGTACGCGTGCCGGTGGTCAACGGGCACTCCGAGGCGGTGCACATCACCTTCGACCGGCCCGTCACCGCCGCCGACGCGCTCGACGCGCTGCGCGCCGCCCCCGGCGTGCGGGCCTACGGCGAGGACGAGGGATACCCGCGGCCGCGGCAGGTGTGCTCCTCGGTGGAGTCCAGCTCGCTGGTGCACGTCGGACGGATCCGCGCCGACCTGGACGACCCGTGCTCGCTGCTGCTGTGGGTCGTCGCCGACAACCTCATGGTCGGCGCCGCGCTGACCGCCGTGGAGATCGCCCGGCTCGCCACCGAGTCCACATGGATGTGACGACCGAGCCCGCGCCTGCACCCGCCATCGTCCTGAAGTTCGGGGGCGCGTCGTTCGCCGCCCCCAGCTCGCACCGGCTCATCGCCCGGTACGTCGCGGACCGCCTCACGGGCGGCGGCACCGGTACCGGGGCCGGAGGCGGTACCGGGGCCGGGGCCGGAGGCGGTACCGGGGCCGGAGGCCGCGCGCGGGCGGTGGTCGTGGTCAGCGCGGTGGCCGGCGAGACGGACCGGCTGTCCGCGCTGGTCCGCTCCGTCTCGGCCGACCCCGACCGGGACCTGCTCGGCACCGCGCTGATGACCGGGGAGACCGTCAACGTCGCGCTCATGACCGCCGCGCTGCGCGACGCCGGCCTGCCCGCCCTCGCGCTGACCGCCGCCGACACCGGGTTCCGCGGAACCGGCGAGCCGCACCACGCCGACCTCGCCGAGATCGATCCGGCCATGCTGACGAAGCTCGCCGAACCGGGCCAGGTGCTGGTCATCCCCGGCGGCCAGGCCGTCGGGCCGGACGGGCACCCGGTCATGCTCGGCCGCAACAGCTCCGACCTCTCCGCGATCGCCGCCGCGGCCGCGCTCGGAGCGCCGGCCTGCGAGATCTTCTCCGACTCCCGCGGCATCTGCACCGCCGACCCGCACCTGGTGCCGGACGCCCGCACGCTGGCGCACCTGCCCTACGACATGATGATCACCATGTCGCGGCACGGGGCGAAGGTCCTGCACCACTCGGCCGTCGCCTGGGCCCGCGACCACGGCGTGGACATCCGGTGCCGTTCACTGCTGCCCGACGGGCAGCTGCACTCGGTGGTGGGCGGTTCCGCGGAACCGCACCAGCGCGAAACCGCGGCCCAGGCGCCAGCGCAGGCGCCGACGTCGGCTCGCGGCGGCGCCGTCGTCGTGCACCGCACCGGGGTGGTGTGGGAGGGAGCCGCAAAGCAGATCCGTTCGGCGGTGAAGTGGGTGAACGGGGTGGGCCGCTCCGACGGTGACGTCGTCGTTGTCCCCCCGGCCGCCGGCTCCGCGGTGGCCCACCTCGTCGTCGCCGACACCCTGCGGGACCTGACCGGCCTCTCCCTGCGACGCACCGACCTGCGCCTGGTCACGACCATGTTCCCCGACGGCCGACTGGACCTGCGGCTGGTCCCGGCGGCCGAGGTCACCTCAGTGGCCCGAGCCCAGCACGGCCTCGTCGTCAGCGCCTGACCAGACCTGTCGCTGACCACCAGCGGCGCCGGGCCCGCGCGGGGCTGTGGTGAGCCCCGCGCGAGAGTCCTCAGGACTTCCGGGCGATCCCGCCGTACATGTGGACGTGCGCGTCGTCCGTGGCGGCCGCCGCGGAGTCGGGATGCCAGTGGTTGACGAGAACAACGCCGGGATCGATGAGCTCAAGGCCGGCGAACAGGCTTTCCGCCCGGGCCTTGTCCCGCGCCACCAGCGGGATGCCGTTGGCGTTGTAGGCGGCCACGCCCACCCGCACCTCCTCCGGCGCGCTGTCGGCCGTGCAGGTGGACAGCGCCAGAATGCTCCCGGGCGCCAGCGGCGCCATGAGCTGCTCGATGAGGGACCGGACGACATCGTCGTCGACGATGAAGTGGACGATCGCGATCAGGCTGACCGCCACCGGCTGGGAGAGGTCGATGGTCTCCTGAAGCTGCACGGAGCCCAGAATCGCCGCCGGGTCACCGAAGTCCGCATCGAGATAGGACGTCCGCCCTTCCGCCGAGCTGGTGAGCAGGGCACGCGCGTGCACCAGCACGATGGGGTCGTTGTCGACGTAGAGGATCCGCGCTTCGGGCGCGGCCTCCTGGACGACCTCGTGCAGGTTGGGCGGGGTCGGCAGGCCGGTTCCGATGTCCAGGAACTGGCGGAAGCCGTGTTCTTCGGCCAGGACTCGGGCGACCCTGGCCATGAAACTCCGGTTCGACCGCATGGATACCGGGAGATGCGGCCAGTCCTTGACAATATCTTCGGCAGCGGCACGGTCCGCTGGAAAGTTGTCCTTGCCGCCCAGGATGTAGTCGTAAACCCGGGCCGAGTGCGGAACGTCAGTCCTCAGATCCACGCCCGCCGGGACCCAGTCCGGCGCAGCTGAGCCGGAGTTCCACCCCTCGTCACTTGCAGTCACAGATCCCCCTGTCTCCGGCCCCCGCACAGGCCCATAAGTCATGTCAAACCTTCCCATAACCCCATTGGGGGAACTCGGAAGGGTCGCGAAAAAGGCTGTCGGAGTTCGGCCGGAACACCGATCCGAGGCAAGCTCACAGTGCCGTTCTCCGAACGGACCCTTTGACCTGCGGAAATGCGTCCACCGCGGCGAGCGGGTCCGGATCCTCAGCGATACCCACCCGCCCGTGGTCCGCATCGAGACAGGCCGTCCGCTGCCTCGACGAGACACCCGCCGGCGGCCTCATAGCCCTCCGGGCTGACCGGGGACCTCCCCGCGTGCTCCCCGGGAAATCCTGTGGCCCTGCTGGTGCCCAGGTCACTACGTTGCCCGCGTGAAGGACGTCCCCTGGCGGGTGCGGCAGTACTGTTATTTCTGGATCTCCAGCGAGGTCGTTTCGGCCGCGGAGGTCACCGAGGCTCTCGGCCTGACGCCGGATCGCGTATCCGTGAGGGGTAGCAGGCAGACAACCCCACGCCCGGTTCCCGTCCAGCACAGCTGGCAGATTCGGTGCGATCAGCACGGCCGCATCGACGAACAGGCGAGTGAGATCCTACGACGGATCGCGCCGGTTGCCGGCAACGTGCGGCAACTGGTTGACCGCGGCGACGTCCAGGCCGGCCTCATGATGGTCCGTTACCTCGACGACGGAGACGGCGGCGAAGGCGCCATGGGCTGGTGGCTGACGCGTGAGCAGATCAGTCTTCTCGCGACGATGGGCGCGGACATCCAGGCCGACGAATACGGGCGGTGACGCCAGGTCCAGCGGCGGGCTGCCTTCCAGGCCAACGCGGGCGTCGCGGGCCTCCCGGCGTCGACCCCCGCGTGGTCTCCGCAGGTAGGGGTGCATGGGTCGGGATGGGCCGGGTTTAGCGTCGTACGCATGCTGCCCGCCGAGTTGCGCGACGTCGATCGGGGCCATCTGCGGGTCGCTGTGGGTGACACCACCTACCGGCGTGGGCTTGGGTACGCCCAGGAGGGAGCCGTCCTCCAGGTGTCGTGGCGCCCGGCGGGGAACACCCTGGCCGGTGTGGTCGCGGGAAGCCACGCAGAGCGGTACCTGACCACCGTGCAGTTCACCGGCGTCGGCTCCGGTGAGCAGTGGTGGTTCGAGGGCGGGCGGTGCACCTGCCCGGTCGGCCTCGACTGCAAGCACGCCGTCGCGCTGGTGCTGGCGGCGGCCACCCGCGCCGGCGATGCCGGTGCCGAGGCCCGTGCCGACTCGGGCGGCGCCGGTTCGGGCGGTGCCAACGGAGCCCCTGCGCGCCGGGCTGGCGCCACCGATCCACGGGACTGGGCGTCGTCGCTGTCGGCCCTGATCGGCGAGCGGTCGGCCACGAACGAGCCGCACGGCACGACGCCGCTCGCCATCGAGCTGACGCTATCCGCCGAGCCCGCCGGAGTGCCGGCGGCGCGGTCGAGCCGTGGCGGGAGGGGCCGTCGGCGCAGTGGCGGAAGGGGCGGCGCAGGTCACGGGGCCGGTCACGGCGACGGGCTGTCAGTGGGTGTGCGGGCACGGCTGGTGAAGGCGGGGAAGACCGGCTGGATCAACGCGCTCCCCTGGTCGAGGCTGAACTCTCCGTACGGCGCTCAGCGCGACGACTATCTCCCGGCGCACCTGCGAATTCTGCGGGAGATGTACGCCGTCTACCTTTCCGGCCAGGAGGAGACGGGTTACGGCGCCTACGTGTACGGCGACGTGAAATACCTCGACCTCGGCGCCTTCACGAGTCCGCGGCTGTGGCCGCTGCTCGACGAGGCCGCCGCGGCCGGGGTCCGGCTGGTGCACGGAAACCGGCGGCTCGGCGACATCGAACGGTACGGTTCCGTGGAGCTGTGCCTGGACGTGACCTCATCCGATGCCGATGCTGAAGGCGAAGGCGATATCGAAGCCGGTGCCGCGGAGCTCACCGTCGCTCCCCTGCTGTTCCTGACCGACGTCGACGCGGACCTCGGCGGGGACGTCGATGCGGATGCGGATGCGGCGTTCGCGGTGGCGACGATCGCGTTCATCGGCGATCACGGCGTCGTGGGTATCGACGGGGCGGAGATCGCGGCGTCGGATCGTCCTGAGGACTGGAACCTGCGACTCGTCCGGCTGAGCGTGCCGGCCTCCGCCGCGCTGATCCAGATGACGATGGAGACCGAGGTCCTGCGGATTCCGGCCGCTGAGCAGCCGCGATTCGTCGAAGAGTTCTACCCGCGGCTGCGCCGGGTGGCCCGGATCATCTCCAGTGACGGTTCGTTCGAGCCGCCGGTGATCACACCGCCGGAGCTGGTGCTGCGGGCGGATTTCGGCCCGAGCCATGCCGTCGAGATCGCCTGGGAATGGGCCTACACGGTCGGCGGCACCCGGCAGCGCACGCCGCTGGCCAGCGACAGCGCGGTGGCGGGCGGGTTCCGTGACGAGGTGGCCGAGGCCGAGATCCTCGCCGGGCTGCGGCTGCCACCGGGGTCCACCGCGCTGCTGGCGCCAGGCGGCGGTGGCTATATGCCCCGGTCGCCGGGCGACGAGTACGTCTCGGCCGATCCGGTACGCCTCGCCGGTGTCGAGACGATGCGGTTCGCCACCGGGCTGCTCCCGCAGCTGACCGGGGTCGACGGTCTCACCGTCGAGGTCGGTGGACGTCCCGCGGACTACCGCGAGGCCGGGGAGTTGCTGCGGATCGAGGTGTCGACGGACGACGTCCCGGGTGAGACGGACTGGTTCGATCTCGGTGTCGCCGTCACACTGGCCGGGCGCGAGATCCCGTTCGCGGCGCTGCTGGCGGCACTGAGCCGGCAGGAGTCCTACCTGCTGCTCGACGACGGGGCCTACCTCAGCCTGGACCGGCCGGACCTGCGGGCGCTGCGCACCCTGGTCGAGGAGGCGAAGGCGCTGCGGGACGCCCCGGGCGCCGGCTCCGGCTCGGACGGGGAGCTGCGCATCAGCCGCTTCCAGGCCGGGCTGTGGGAGGAGCTCACCGGCATCGGCGTGGTCGTACGCCAGGCGGAGGCGTGGCGCCGCCAGGTGTCGGGCCTGCTGGCCCTCGACGCCGCCGGCGCCAAGGAGCCGCCGGACACCCTCCAGGCCACGCTGCGGCCCTACCAGGCGGACGGGTTCCGCTGGCTGACCTTCCTGTGGGGATGCCAGCTCGGCGGCATCCTCGCCGACGACATGGGGCTCGGCAAGACGGTGCAGTCACTGGCGCTGATCTGCCACGCCCGCGAGACCGACCCGGGGCAGCCGCCGTTCCTCATCGTCGCGCCGACGAGCGTGGTGGCGAACTGGGCCGCGGAGGCCGCCCGGTTCGCGCCGTCGCTGCGGGTGGCCGCCATCACCGACACACTGCGCCGCCGCGGCGGATCCCTCCCCGAGATCATCGCGGGCGCCGATGTGGTCGTGACGTCCTACACGCTTTTCCGCCTCGACAACGAGGCGTATTCCGCCGTCTCCTGGGCCGGCCTGGTTCTCGACGAGGCGCAGACCGTCAAGAACCACCAGTCGAAGGCGTACCAGTGTGCCCGGCTGCTGCCCGCGCCGTTCAAGCTGGCGGTCACCGGAACGCCGCTGGAGAACAACGTGATGGAGCTGTGGTCACTGCTGTCGATCACCGCTCCGGGGCTTTTCCCGAACCGCGGCCGGTTCGACGCCTACTACGCCCGCCGGATCGAGAAGCAGGGTGACGCCGAGCGCCTGGCGCAGCTGCGGCGCCGGATCCGGCCGCTGATGCTGCGGCGCACCAAGGAACAGGTCGCGCCGGAGCTTCCCGCCAAACAGGAGCAGATCCTGGAGGTCGAGCTGCACACACGGCACCGGCGGATCTACCAGACCCACCTGCAGCGTGAACGGCAGAAGATCCTGGGCCTCATCGGCGATCTGAACCGCAACCGGTTCACCATCCTGCGGTCGCTCACGGCGCTGCGGCAGCTCAGCCTGCACGCCGGCCTCGTCGACGACGAGCACGACGACACGCCCAGCGCGAAGATCGACGTCCTGCTCGAGCAGCTGCGGGACGTCGCCGACGGCGGGCACCGGGCCCTCGTCTTCAGCCAGTTCACCCGGTTCCTCGGCCGGGTCCGGGAAACACTCACCGCCGCCGGCATCGAACACTGCTATCTCGACGGCTCGACCCGCGACCGCCCCGAGGTCCTGCGACGGTTCAAGGAAGGTTCCGCGCCGGTCTTCCTCATCAGTCTCAAGGCCGGCGGATCCGGACTGAACCTGACCGAGGCGGACTACTGCTTCCTGCTCGACCCCTGGTGGAACCCGGCGACCGAGGCGCAGGCGGTGGACCGTACACACCGCATCGGCCAGTCCCGCAATGTCATGGTGTACCGGCTCGTCGCCAGGGACACCATCGAGGAGAAGGTAATGGCCCTGAAGGCACGCAAGGCCGAGCTGTTCTCCGGCGTTATGGACAGTGGTGAGTTCGTCGACACGGCCCTGGACGCCGACGACATCCGCCAGCTGCTTTCCTGACCTCCGGCGCCTAGCTCGCGGTCAGGCCGGGCATGCCGGTCAGGCCGGTCACGGCTGCGGCGATCACGGCCAGGCCGCGGTCGAGGATCTCGGTGCGCCAGGCCTCGTCCGGAGGGTCGAACGCCGCGCGGACGAGCCCGGCGATGCGCGCGGCCTGTTCCTCGGGCACCTCGCCGGCCTCGCCGGCCTCCTTGGCCGTCTCGCGGCCCGCCGCGGCGCGGTGCAGCCAGAGCCAGTTGTCGGCCTGCAGCGCCCGCAGCACCGTGATCGCGTCCTGGGTGCCGAACTCCAGGGTGATCGCGGTCAGCTCGGTGTCGGGCAGCTCGTCCATCAGTGCCCGCGCGGAGTTCCCGCCGATGCGCGTCGAGCTGGACGTCCCGTCGTCGGAGTCCGTAAGCGCCGGGCCGTACCAGGCTCGGGCCCGGTCGAACGCGCCCGCGTCCTCGCCGCCGCGGAAGATCGGTTCCGCGGCGCCGCGCGCGCCCAGGCCGGTGTGCAGGTCGATGTAGGCGATCCGGTCGTAGCCCGTCAGATGCTCACGGATGATCGAGCGCCAGGTCGTGTTCGACCAGCAGGGCTCGGCGCCGCCGTAGAACAGGCCGTCGGGGTGGTGGTACTGACCGGCGGTGATCGCGAGCTGGGTGGCACGCTCCCCCGCCGCGGCGAGGTGCGCGAAGATCTGCTCGTCGGCGGCGGCGTGTGCGGGGCCCTCCCAGTCGGCCGGCAGCAGCCACCGGTGCAGCGCCGCGTACCCCTCGTTCACCGGGCGCCGGTCATGATCGACGAAGTTCCGGTTGATGTCGATGTTGTCCTCGTTGACCCGGCGCCGGTGGGAGAAGCCGAACGGGTTCAGCGCATGCACCAGCACGACCGACATCCCGAGGGCGGTGGCCGGGTCGAACTCGGTGAGGAACCGGAGCTGGCAGGCGGAGCCGGCGAAGCCCTCCGTCCCGTGCGTGCCGCTGACCAGCACCAGCGCCGCGCCACCGCCACCGGGGCCGGGGCCGCTGCCGAGGCCGGGGCCGGGGCCGGGGCCGGGGCCGGGGAGCGGGCCGAGCTGGACTACGTCGGTGAACAGCTCCTCGCCGCCGACCCCCCTCGCCGTGTCGTTGCGCAGCGACGTGATCCGCCCGCCCCGGTCGGCCGCGGCGGCGAGCAGACGGCCGCGGGCCTCGGCGTAGGTGGTGGAGAAGTACATCCAGCCCTCCAGACGATCGCGGAGCGCAGCTCGTGCGGGTTCGGGTCCGGGTCCGGGTTCCGGGTCCGGTTCCGGGCGGTTGCGCGGAACCGCGGTGTTCAGGCCGGTTCCGCGGAACCGCCATCCGCCATCGCGGCAGCCGGGACGGACTGCGGCGGCGGCGCCGCCACGGGTTCTGGGCGGCGGCCGCGGATCTGGCCGAGCGCGGTGACGGCTGCCGTGATGCCGATGAGCAGCGCGAACAGTCCGCGGTAGCCGCTCGCACCGACGACGGCGCCGGCGACCAGCGGGAAGACCAGGATCGCCACCTCGAACAGCAGGCCCGCCATCGGCAGCATCCGGGCCCGTTCGGCGGGGCCGGCGAGGTTCACCGCCCGTGCCTGGAAGGCCGGCAGGCCCAGGCCGTAGGTGCAGCCCAGCGCGAGAGAGGCTACACAGTAGAGCACCGGACTCGAACCGACGAAGACGAACGCGGTGACCGACCCGATCATGCCGATCGTCGTCACGGCCACCACCCGGTCCGAGGCGCTGTCCGGCAGGAAGCGCGACAGCCCCAGCCGGACGGCGATCACCGCGATCGTGTACGTCACGTAGAAGATGTCGAAGTCGAGGTCGCGGCTGTCGGCGAAGGTCGTCTGGAAGCTGTTCATCGTCGTGAAGACGCAGGCGCACAGCAGGACCATCGCCAGCGGCACGATGCTGGGCGACCGGAGCACACTGCGCGAGGCCGCAGGGGCCGACGCCGGGGCCGGGGCCGGGGTCGAGGTCGAGGTCGAGGTCGAGGTCGGGGCCGGGGCCGGGGCCGGGGCCGGGGCCGGGGCATCAGCCGCAGCATCGCGAACCGCGGCCTCGGCGGGAGAGGCGCCGGCGCGAAGGCGCCCCAGGAAGATCGCCAGCGGAACCACCAGGCAGGCCGCGGCCACGGCAAGCCCGGCCCCGGCGACGAAGACCTCCTGGTAGGACAGCCCGGCCCGGCGCAGCGCGTTGCCGAGCACCGGCCCGATCCCGAAACCGACCTGGATCGTCCCCGTCGCGTAGCCGATGAGGGTGGCTCGGTCGGCGTCCGTCGCCAGATCGGAGGCGATCATCGGTGCGGCCGTGTAGGTCACCGACCAGGCCGTGCCGAGCACGACACAGGCCACCACGAGCCACGCGCCGACCGAGTCGGTGGCGGCGGCGAGCAGCGCGGCGGCCGCGTACAGCACACAGGCCACGGCCAGCAGCCGGTGAGGTGCGACCTTGCGCGGGTGCCGCAGCAACAGCAGCAGCGCGATCGCGGTTGTCGGGGCCGCCGCGGCGCAGAGTGCCCCGTAGGTCGCCTCGCTTTCGCCGAGCGATTTCACGAAGGGCCCGATGAGCAGCAGGACCCCGAACGCGGAGGACGCGAACAGGACGCACCCGATCAGCAGGCCGAGAACAGCCTTCTCGGCCGGCGATCGCCGCTGCCTGCCCGACACGGTCTGGGCGGTCGTGATGGTGTCGACCCTCCACTCCCACCTGATGGAGCCGCAGACACGGCAACACGGAAGCCTATGATCCTTGTTTGCGGATCAACTGTAGCTCTTCCACCGTATCTACGGAACAGACTTCCAGACTGTTCGTGTCAGGCGCGATGCCCACGTACGTCCGGTATGCGGTCCTTCACGCATTCAGCCATCCGGGACACCCGAACACCACGACAATGCCCGGATGGCTGGAGACGAAGCGGGCCCAGAGCTCCCGGTCGAGCTTGCCGACGCGCTGCGGCGCGCCCCCGGCGCCCGGGAACAGTGGTCACAGCAGAGCGACGAGCTGCGCCAGACCTACATCCAGTGGGTGGCCGGTGGGCACGGACGGCCCGTACGCCGGCGGCGGGCCCGCCGGACAGCGGAATACGCCGCCCGCGGCGTTCTCATCCGATCGGTGCAGCCAGCCCGGGAACGCAGCGTCTCCCGCGAGATCGGTGCGGCGGTCCTGTGGTGGATGATCGCCACCCTCGCGGTCGGCGCCGTCGAGCTGCTGCTGGCGAAGCTGCTCTCGGATCGGTTCACCTGGGTGGACCTGCGCCACCTCGCCTGGACATCCGCCTTCACCGCCGTCGGGGCCGCCGCGCCGGTCCTTTGGCGCCACCGCCGGGCGCCCGTCGACTCCCCCGGATGACGCCCGGGCGCGGCCCCGGGCCCCTCTGGAAATCTGACACCGATGGCTGGTTTTCGCGGCAGGTTCGGCTGTCGCGTTCACGGTCCTACAGGGCTCATTGTGGCCTTCCACAGAAGGCCCGTTGACTCCGCCGCAGGTACGGGTCCCGCAAGGCCCTGAAGACAAGAGACCACAAGGACGCCTTTAGTCGCCGCCACCGCTGTGCGCCCCCCGCGGCGAAGCAGGCAGCGAACTACCGCCCCGATAGCCGGTCGACGTCCTGAAAGGCCTGGCAGAGGCCAGGAAACCCACGAGGGCAACCGCGCGGCGCCCTCGCCCCGCACCGTCGGCGCCCACCAGGCGCAGCGCCGATCGGACACGGATCAGACCCGGCACCGGCGGGACGGGGTGACGGACGCCGGTAGAGCGATCCGTGGCGGTGACCGCGCTCCCGGCGAGCCGGCCCCGTCGGCGCTCAGGCCCCGTTTCAGACGCTGGTGTCACTTCTCCCCCGCCTGCGCCCAGGGAGACCCGCGCCCGCGTCGGCGAGCGCGGCGCGAGCGCGAGCGCGGCGCGAGCGCGAGCGCGCCGACCGGGGCGCGAAATGCGACCCGTCACCCGACTCGCGGTGGTTCGCACCAGGGAGCACGTGCCATGCCCGTAAGAATGGACAGGGACAGGGACACGCGCACCCGAGGCACTCGGAGGGCCTATGCAGCGGACCGCCACCAGCCGCCACTACCTCATGGTCGAGCCGACGTACTTCGACGTCGAGTACTCGATCAACCCCTGGATGCACCCGGAGCTGCCGACCTACCCCAAGGTCGCGCTCGAGCAGTGGTCCGCGCTGCGCGACCTGTATCTCGAGCTCGGGCACCGGGTGGACGTCCTCGAACCCCGCCCCGGCCTGCCCGACATGGTGTTCTCCGCCAACGGTGCGACCGTCGTCGACGGGCGGGTCCTCGTCGCGCGGTTCCGCCATCCGCAGCGGCGCCCCGAATCCGACGTGTTCCGCGGCTGGTTCACCGACCACGGGTTCAGCGTGGTCCGCCAGGCACAGTGGACGAACGAGGGCGAGGGCGACTGCCTGACCGCCGGGGCCCGCATCCTCGCCGGCTCCGGCTTCCGGACGACCCCCGAAGCCCACACGGAGATCCAGGAGTTCCTCGGCCTGCCGACGGTCACCCTCACGCTGACCGACCCGCGCTACTACCACCTGGACACCGCCCTCGCCGTCCTCGACGACGACCTGATCATGTACAGCCCGCAGGCCTTCAGTGCCGACAGCGTCCGCCGGCTGCAGGAGCTCTACCCGGACGCCATCACCGCCTCCGCCGACGACGCCGAGGCGTTCGGCCTCAACGCCGTCTCGGACGGTCGTCACGTCGTGCTCCCCCACGGCGCCACCGGGGTGATCGCGCAGCTGCGCGAACGCGGCTTCGAACCGATCGGCGTGGACATGTCCGAGCTGCAGAAGGCCGGGGGCGGCCCGAAATGCTGCACCCTGGAGCTGCGCGGCGCCGCCTGATCCGACCCAGCCCTTGATCCGACCCAGCCCTGATCCGGCCCAGCCGTGATCCGGCCCAGCCGTGATCCGACCCAGCCCGGCCGCCGCGTCGTTCAGATGCCGCTCGGCGGCTCCAGCACGGCGCGGGTCGCCTCCATCCAGTTCTGGCCGGAGAGCCGGCGAAAGGCGCTGACCAGGGTCGCCCCGAGATCGAAGTCACGGGCTACGAGCCACTGGGCCTGCAGGCCGCCCCACAGGGCGATGAACTGCCGTGCGACCTCGACCGGGTCCAGGCTCGGATGCGCCTTCCCGTCACGTTGGCGATCGGCGACCAGCCGGGCGTAGGTCTCGACCGCGGCTCGGTGGTGCTGGGCGACGTACTCCTCGGCGGGGTGGCCGGGGATCGCGGCCTGACCGGCGAGAACGACACGCAGCCGCATAACCGCCTCGCGGACGCCCTCGCCACCCGCGTACGCACCGAGGGCGTCCAGGTCAAGGCCGGGCAGGCCGGCGCTGGGCGGCACACCGTCGCGCTCGGCCCGATCCACCGCCAGCTCGTCGTCCCGCTCCAGCGCGGCCACGAGCAGATGATCTTTGCTCGGGTAGTGGTAGAGGACGGTGGCCTCGCTGGTCGCGACCCGCCTGGCGACCTCGGCGATCGTCACCTGCGCGTGACCTTTCTCCATGACGAGATCGAGGACCGTCTGAGCGATCTCTCGTCGGCGCCCGGCCGTCCGGGCGTAGCGGCCGCGCGAGCGGCTGGCCGTCGATGCCATGTACCGAGCATCGCCCATCCGGACTCTGATCTGACATGAAGGTCCCAGGGCCAACTCATGCCCGAAAAGTCTGTTTTATACCTTAACTTCCGCTTGTTGTGAACACATCTTTATGGTTCGCTCAGTTTTCATGACGATCATGATCGACGATCAGTGGCGAGGAGACGAAGGAAGCCTGTGATGAGGTCATTCAGAAAGCCCACGCCTCGCGGCCGGGCGATCCGGCTCGTCGCGGGCGCGCTCGCCGCGGGCCTGCTCACAGCCGCCTGCACATCGGACGGAAAACCCGACGCCGACACCAACGGCACACCGGCCGCGACCGCGTCGTGGAAGAGCAACGTCGGGCGTCCCTTACAGATCTCGACGCCGCTGCCCGGCCAGCCGTGCCGGACCAGGGATGACGGGACACCCGTGGTCACCGGCTCCTGCGTCGACCCGAAGCTGAACCAGCCCTACGTCGACAAGGACGAACGCCGCACGGTCACCGACCCGGAGACCAAGGTCAAGGTCGACTTCCGCTACGTGCACGGAGGCTTCAGCGGGACCGAGGCGACGTTCGCCTTCTACTTCCCGGACCGGTATGCGGGGCGGTTCTTCCAGTACACCTACCCGACCCTGACCACCGACGACGCCGGGCCGGCCACGATCGCCTTCGCCCTCTCGAACGGCGCCTACCTGGTCCGCACCAACAACGCCGGCGGCCTGCCGAAGGCCGGCGAGCTGGGCGGCTACCGCGCGAACGCGGCCGCGGCGAACCTCTCGCGCACCGTCGCCGCCCAGGTGTACGCCGACTCCGCCAAGCCCCGCGGCTACATCTACGGGGCCAGCGGCGGCGCCTACCAGACCATCGGCGCCCTGGAGAACACCGAAGGCGTGTGGGACGGCGGCGTGCCCATCGTCCCCGGCACCCCGAACGCGATTCCGAGCAGCATGACCACGCAGCTGCTCGCGCTGCGGGTGCTTCGTGACAAGTTCCCCCAGATCGTGGACGCGATGGAGCCCGGCGGCAGCGGCGATCCCTACGCCGGGCTGAACACCGAACAGCAGGCGGTGCTCAGGGAGGCCACCCGCCTCGGGTTCTCCCCGCGCGGCTGGTGGGACTACGCCGAGATGGACGGCGGCGCCTTCTACGCGGTGGCCGGTGGCGTCCGCATCCTCGACCCGACCTACGTCGACGACTTCTGGAGCAAGCCCGGCTACGCGGGCACCGATCCGGCGTCCTCGGCCGCCGCCGCCCGCATCCAGTACGACGCCGAGGTGACGGAGCTGGTCGGGAGCCCGCCGACGGGGCTGCGGCTGTCCGGGGTGCCGGCCGGCGACCTGACCGGCGCGGACATCGTCGTCACCAGCGGCGCCGCGGCCGGCAAGTCCGTCATCGCCGCGGGCTCGAAAGGCACCGAGGTCACCTTCCGCAAGGATGCGGACGCCGCCACGACTGCCGCGATCGGCACGATCCGCCCCGGCGACCACGTGCGCCTCGACAACTCGTGGCTGCTCGCGCTGCAGTACTACCAGCGCTATCAGGTCCCCTCGGCGGACATGTACGGCTGGAACCAGTTCCGCGGCGCGGACGGCGCGCCGCTGTACCCGCAGCGGCCGGTCCTCGCCGGGCCGACCTTCGCCCAGGCGGCGAGCGGAGCCGTCCCGACCGGAAAGTTCCACGGAAAAATGATCATGCTCGCCTCACTGCTGGACGTCGAGGCGTTCCCCTGGCCCGCGGACTGGTACCGCACCCAGGCACAGACCACCCTCGGTTCAGAGCTGAACGACAGCTACCGCCTGTGGTACATGGACAACGCGGTGCACAGCTCACCGCGCGACGACGCCGCCGAGACGCACGTCGTCAGCTACGGCGGCGAGGCCCAGCAGGCCCTGCTCGACCTGGACGCCTGGGTCACCCAGGGAACCGCACCGCCCGCCAGCAGCTCGTACACCGTCGGCAGCGACTCGCAGGTGAACCTCGCATCCACCGCCGAGCAGCGGAAGGGAGTACAGCCCGCCGTCAACCTGACCATCAGCAAGGTCGGCACCCGGGACGTCCGGCCGGCAGCGGTGCGCGCCGACGCGAAGCCGGACGAGGCCGTCACGCTCGCCGTCTCCGCCCAGGCACCACCCGGCAGCGGCAGAATCGTCAGTGTCGAATGGGACTTCGACGGCACAGGCAGGTACCCAAACAAGTCCGAAATCGACAAGCCTGATAGTTCCGTCCAGACGTCGACCACGCACACCTTCACCAGGCCCGGGACGTATTTTGCGGTCGTGCGGGTGACCTCCGAACGCAACGGCGACGCGGAGGCGCCCTACACACTCGTCCAGAACATCGCCCGCGCCCGGGTCGTCGTCAAATAGCCCAGGACCACCGAGGCAGGTTCAGCGCCGCACCGACGTCGCAGCACAGCGGCGTCGGTGCGGCCGGCAGGAAAAGCAGTCGTCACAGGCCTGGATGGCGGGACAGAATTCCCCCCATGCTGACACCCTCACGGGCCGTCCAACGGGTGACCACGGACCGCGCCGCTGTGCACGCCGTGCTCGACGAGGCGCTGACCTGCCACGTCGGCTTCGCCGCCGAGGGCCGACCGCACGTGCTGCCCACCCTCCACGCGCGGATCGGCGAGACGCTGTACGTCCACGGTTCGACCGCGGCCCGCCTGCTCACCGCGGCGCGGCCGGAACCGCTGCCTGTGTGCGTGACGGTCTCGCTGCTCGACGGCCTCGTCCTCGCGAGGTCGGCCTTCCACCATTCGCTCAACTACCGTTCCGTCATCATCCACGGGAACGCCGAGTACGTTCTCGACTCCGCGGCGAAGGGACGGGCCTTGGCCGCACTCGTCGACCGGGTTGGCATAGATCGCTCGACGCAGTGCCGCCCGCCCACCTCGAAGGAGCTGGCGGCGACCGCCGTGCTCGCCCTCGACCTGGACGCCGAGTCGACGGACGTCGCGCTCAAGGCCCGCACCGGGCCACCGAACGACGACGAGGCCGACCTCGACTCGGGCTACTGGGCCGGCGTGATCCCGGTCCGCCTCACCGCCGGTTCCGCGGAACCGGCCTGCGACCTGCCCACACCCTCCGGCCTGGCCCCCTCGCTGCGCTGACCTGGTTCGGGGGGCCAACCCGCCGAACGCTCTGGCAGCATCAAAGCCGTGGCGCAAAGACAGGCAGTGGTGGCCGTGCTGACCAGAGCCGGGCGGGTCCTCGTCATCGAGCGGGGGCCGCGGACGGAGCGATCCGGCTACTGGGCGCCGCCGAGCGGGCGTATCGAACCCGGTGAAAGCCAGGAGGAGGCCCTGGTCCGGGAGGTCAAAGAAGAGGTCGGGCTCACCGTGACCCCCAGCGCCAAGGTCTGGGAGTGCGACACCGACGACGGCACCTTCCGGCTCCACTGGTGGACGGCGCCCGCCGAGACCGGCGACCTCCTGCTGGACCCGGACGAGGTAAGCGCCGCCCGCTGGGTGACCCCGGCCGAGTTCCTCGATCTGGAACCCACCTTCCGCGGCGATCATCCGTTCTTCACACAGGTTCTCCCGGACCTGCTCTGACCGCGCGGGAACGACCAACGCCGCATTCCCCCAGCGACAATCCGTGCCCGCGGGAACTGATGGCCCGTCACAGCCGTTTCCCCGGCTGCGTGATCCGGTCAATGCAGTCCAGTCCGGTCAATGCAGTCCGATGGCTGCAGTTCGTGTCGTCGAGGGGAACGTGAGCATCAATGCCTGCCCGGTTCACCCAGTGCGCCCGCCGCGTCATCGAGATCTCCCAGGAGGAGGCGCTCCAGCTCGGTCACGGCGCTATCCGGACGGAGCATCTCCTGCTCGCCCTGCTCCATGAGGACTCGGGGCGGGCAGGCACGTTGCTGCGCTCCGTTGGCTTGACGGTCGACAACGCCCGCCGCCTCGCCCGGGAACTCGGCAGCACGGACGAGGGCACGCCGGGGCCTCATCTGCCTTTCACCCCACGCACGAAGAACGTCCTGGGTCGATCGCTTCAGGAGATGACCGCCCGTCGACATGAACGCATCGACGCGGAACATCTGCTGCTCGCGCTGTTCGGCGAGGACGTCCGCGGCGGGCACCAGCTGCTCACCCAACTCGGCGTCGACCCGTCGCAGATACGGAGCCAGGTCGAGGAAGCCCTCTCACAGACCCCGGCCTGATCTCAGCGGCGAGAGCGACCCGCCGGACACCACCAAATCAGCGGTTTCGGCCCCAGCGAGCACGAGGTATCCGGCTACCTGCTGCAGTCCCTCCAGGGATGATCAGCGACTGGAAGCGGCGGCCGGGCTGGCGGGGCGCCTGCGGCGGTTGCGATCCCTCAAGGAATGATCAGCGACGCAGCGGCACGGGCACCGCGCCGGCCCGCTGGACCCGTTGCGATCCCTCCAGGGATGATCAGCGACGCCAGGTACTGGCGCTGACCACCGCCGGCATCACCGTTGCGATCCCTCCAGGGATGATCAGCGACCCGCGGCAAGGCACTCCCTCCCCCCGGTGCCGACTCGTTGCGATCCCTCCAGGGATGATCAGCGACCTGTGCGCCTGATGGCCACGTGGGCGCAAGCACCGGAGTTGCGATCCCTCCAGGGATGATCAGCGACCGCTCCGGCACGAGCCTCAAGAGCCGCAACCTGACGTTGCGATCCCTCCAGGGATGATCAGCGACCCGTGTGTCCGCGGCATCAGACGGTCTCGCCTGAGGTTGCGATCCCTCCAGGGATGATCAGCGACCCGACGAGCACGTCGCGGAAGCCCAACCGGAAGCGTTGCGATCCCTCCAGGGATGATCAGCGACAACGGGGCGACGCGGGTGTCGTCGCCGCCGGTGTAGCGTTGCGATCCCTCCAGGGATGATCAGCGACTTGGACGTCCATGTCATCCGTGGGCACGTCGGCCGTTGCGATCCCTCCAGGGATGATCAGCGACTGCGCTCCCCGATCGGCTGGCCCACGTCGGTCCAGTGTTGCGATCCCTCCAGGGATGATCAGCGACCGGCTACCACGACGGCGCCGCAGCGGGTCGCCGGGCGTTGCGATCCCTCCAGGGATGATCAGCGACGCGGTGATCCTGTGGGAAGGCGAGATCAACGTCACCGGTTGCGATCCCTCCAGGGATGATCAGCGACGGGCGAGCCCGCGCCTGCGGTGATCCTGTGGGAAGGGTTGCGATCCCTCCAGGGATGATCAGCGACACGAACCGGTGGAGGCTGTCGAGGTAGGGCTCGAGTTGCGATCCCTCCAGGGATGATCAGCGACCTGCCACTTCTCGTCACCCGTGGTATCCAAACTACGTTGCGATCCCTCCAGGGATGATCAGCGACATGGCCAGCAGGGCGCCCGCGCCGGCGCCGGACAGGTTGCGATCCCTCCAGGGATGATCAGCGACGCGTCGCCGAGAAAATCCTCGCCGTTCAGCTCGACCGTTGCGATCCCTCCAGGGATGATCAGCGACCCCAGGGTAAACAAGCAGGTCAGCGTGGTTGCGGCGGGCCTTGGCGCGACGGGATTTGCGGCGATCCGCCGGTGATGCATCATCGCAGGTCAGACATCCCATGCTTTTGGATGTCAAGCGGCGGGTGTGAGTGTGACGTTCCGCGGCCAGGCGGTTGCCTCGTCGTAGGGGGTGCGGGTCTTGAGGCAGCCATGCAGGATGCCGACCAGGCGGTTACCGAGCTGGCGGAGGGCGGCGTGGTGGGACTTGCCGCGGCCGCGGATGGCGTCGTAGTAGGCGCGGGCGCCGGGCGAGGCGTTCAGGGCGCAGAAGGCCTGCTGGTGCAGGGCATCGGCAAGCCGGTTGTTGCGGGCGTAGCGGGCCATGACCACGGTCTTGCGGCCTGAGGCGCGGGTGATCGGGCTGGTGCCGGCGTAGTCGCGGCGGGCCTTGGCGTCGGTGTAGCGCTTCGGGTCGTCCCCGAACTCGGCGAGCACCCGGGCAGCGAGGACCGTGCCCAGGCCGGGCTGGGACAGCAGGACCTCAGCGTCCGGGTGCTCGCCAAAATGGGCTTCGACCTGCTCCTCGAGGCGGGCGACCTCAGCGTTGAGCGCGGTCAGCAGCCCAGCCTGGGCGCGCACGACCACGGCGTAGGCCAGCGTCGAGGCCGGGCCTACGGGCAGCTGCTCGGCCCGCAGCGCGGCCCGGATCGCGGCCGCTCTCTCGGGGATCTTCCGCCGGCGGGCCCGCTTCAACACGGCGCTGATCTGCGCGACGGTCAGCCGGGCGGCCTCGGCCGCAGAGGGCGCCTTCGCGAGAAGTTCCAGCGTGTCGGGGGCGTCGAGGTCGTCGAACGCGACGAGGGCAGCCGGGAACGACTCCAGCAGCGCGGAACGCAACCGCTGGACCTGCCGGGTCCGGTCCCAGACCAGGCTCTGATGAGCCCGGGCGACGAGCTTCACCGCGTCGGCCAGGTCGCTGTCCCCGGCGACCTGGCGCAGCTGGTGGCGGTCGGTACGGACCATGTCCGCCAGGGCGTGCGCGTCACCGGCGTCGCTTTTGGCCCCGGACGTCGAGTACCGCTCCCGGTAACGAGCGGCCTGCAGCGGGTTCACCGCGATCACTCGGTAGCCGGCGGCGACCAGCGCGGATACCCACGGACCACGGTCCGTCTCGATCCCGACCACAACCTGCCCAGGGTCGGCGTCCTCGGGCAGATGCTGTCCGACCATGGCGTGCAGCCGGGCGATGCCCGCCGCGCCCTCCGGCACCCTGGCCTTCGTCAGCCGCCGGCCGGCGTCGTCCTGCACCTCCACATCATGGTGGTCCTCCGCCCAGTCGTCCCCGACGAACAGCACTCAGGCCTCCTCCGCACCGGCAGCATTTCCGGCAGCCACGGGAGATCCACCACGCCCTAATGGTCAAGTGGTCACGCCAGCTCGACGGCCACGACATCCCATCAGCAGTCAGCTCTCCCGACCACCGGCAGGGGCACGGTCTGACCTTAGGACTCGACTTCGGTCCAGAAGCGCTGAGTGCTCACCTGCCAGCGGCTACCGGCACCGAGCCTGCCCTAGAGCGACCCGGTACGTCCCATTAGAAGCTTGAGCAAGATGCATGTCGCGTTCGTCGATGTCGGGGCTCGCTCCGACCTCGGGGCGGGCACCGCGGCTCCGGCCGACGCGCCCAGCTCGCCCGCTCAGACAAACCGCGCTCCGATGGCAACAAGCGCTCACCTCCATCGGATTACCCAGGTCGTCCGGCACGCGTCCGCCAGCCGATCGTAGCTGTTCCGCCGGCATGGGAATTACCGGATGGCGGGAACCCTGTATAGCGCCGCGTCCGCCCGGAGAGCGTGGTGGTGCCGGCGGCGGCGTTCGTACTGGCGGGGGTGGGGCGTTGTCCGTCAGGTATGGGCGATGGGTATTGTTCGTCCGGCAGGATGCTCGTCATGACCGATGGGCGCCACGCTACCGGGGGGTATGCATGCGGTTCAGAGTTGATGTGGGTGCCAGCGTGCCCACCATTCCCTGGCGGGACGTGTTCGGCCCGGCCAGGGCGGTTGCCTATCATCTGATCAACCGAAAGGACTCGGATCTCGCCACCGAGCTTCACGATCAGGGTTATGCGGGCAGCAGCCTGCGCCCACTGGGGTTGTCCCCGCCGAGTTTCCGCGGGACAAGTCGCGGCCACAACGTCTACCGTGCGTCGGGGGATGGCTCGCTCTGGTTTGGTTCGCCGGTGCCACGGATCGCTGCGGCGATACTCGCAGGCCTGGCCGGCCAGCGCCAGTTGCAATGGGGCAGCGTCGAGCTCGACGTACACGGTATTCAGCTGGTGCCGCCCCCCGACCACTCCGCCGGCGAGGCAGTCTTCGATACGTCCACCCCGGTCCTGGTGCGTCACAGCAGCCGCTATATATTTCCCGGCGATCCCGAATTCATCGGGATGCTGGAACACAACCTGCGTCACAAGGCCGATCTGCTGGAGCTCCCGAACCAGGTCGACATCGAGGTTCTCTCGGCAGGCAGGCCACGCAAGTTCCTGTCGCAGAACACGCCTCGGCACGGGTGCCTTGTTCGGACGAGGGTCCGGGCGGCGCCCGCTCTTCTCGACGCTCTGTACGACTGGGGGCTCGGCCTCAACACGAACCAGGGATTCGGGTGGATCCGGTGATCACCATCGCGCGAACGCGGTCAGCGGCACCCCCGGACGAGTCGCCGCCGTTGCTGCGGTTGGCTCCGCACCCGTTCCAACGGGCCGGGGCCTGGGCGGTGACGATCCTCGCCGGGCGAGAGGATCCAGCCGAGATCACGACCGACGATCTCGCCGCCGTCGCCGACCAGATCACTGCTGACGTGGTCCGAGCCGCCCTCGCGGCCAAGGACGCGGCGGCGTACGACTGGTGGAAGGTCCTGTTCGCGCTGTTTCCCAACTCCGAGCCGACCCACGCCAAGCGGTCGCGGGATCGGGGCGTACTCGCCCCGGCGGTGGCCCGGTTCTTCCACCCCGACGCCGACGCTCCAGTCCGCCCCTGCTGCTTCTGCGGAGCGGCGGCGGGAACACTGTGGTCGAAGATGATGCTGCCGCTGTTCGATTCTCCCAAGGCGCTGAACACCTTGCCGCCGGAAACAGCCGGATGGCCCGTCTGCCGGCCGTGCCGAATCTCGTTGTGGGCGATGCCGTACGGCGCCGGGGTCACGGCCGGATCAGCCACGGTGTTGTCGTGCCCGGAGAGTACGGTGGAACGTGCGTTCGTCGCCGCGGGATGCAGGCGGACGGCCCGGATCCGGGCGGCCGGATTCTCATCGCTGCCTTCGGACGCCTCACCGGAGGCGGTCACCCTGTGGGCGTTGCGAGATCACGCCCAGTACGACCGGCCTTCGTCGGTCACGTTGTGGACCTTCAAGAACGACAATCAGGACCCGTGGCTGCGGGTGAGCGAGACCCGGGTCGCCGTGGTGGGTTTCCTGCGTGCGCTGCCTACGGATCCGGCGGCGTACCGGGGATGGCGTTCCCTGCAGCGCGCCTGCCATCAGAAGGACAAGAAAGGCGTCGTCGTCCGGCATGGGCGGGATGTCGTCGCCCGGGCCCTGTTCGAAACCGCCGACCGGCCACCGGACCAGCTGTGCCGCGAGCTGGTCCGCCAGCTCGGCGACCTGGAAGAAGTGAGCGCGCAGAATCTTCGGGACTGGCGGGCGCTGCACGCGCTGTATCTGAGGGAGATGTACGGCATGGATCGGAACCTGCTGGCGCCGGCCACCACGCTGCTGGCCGACTGGATATCCGCCGAGAGGAATCCGCGCGGCCGTTTCAACGAGTACCGGAAGGTCGCGGGCCGCGGTTTCGGCCTGCAGGTGCTGATGATGGAGGCATCCGCGCGGCTGTACCTCGACGGCCGGAACCCGCCGGACGTCACCCGGGTGACGAAGGGCCTGCTGGCCGCGGGTGGAGAGGGCACCAGGCTCCGCGGGCAGCTGTTCTTCGAGGTGGTCGCCGAGCTGGTGGCACGCGGTGTGGAGATCGGTGCGAAGAAGGCCGGCGGCGAGAACCCCGAGAGCTTCGAGAACTCCGATAACGAGAACGAGAACGAGGCGGGCGGCGACGCACCGCTGATCGGTGTCGACGTCGAGCTGGACGGGACCGACCAGAACGAGGAGGAGTACGTCTGATGGCTTTCCTGGCTGGGAAGATCGTGATTCCGGTCGAGGCCGGCGCGCCGAACAACGGCCGCGGCGAGGCGACCGTCGGGCGGGTCAAGAAGACCCGGATTCGGGGCGGGACGTACCCGTACGTCTCGGCGCAGGCGTTCCGCCGGTGGATCCGGGAAACCATGGTCGCCTCGGGCACGGTCCCGTCGCCGACGGTAAGGGTCGGCAAGGCGCAGAACAAGGCGCAGAAGGCCACCACCGCCGCGGACCCGATCCGGTACGCCGACGACGACATCTTCGGCTACATGAAGGCGGGCGCGAAGGAGGACTCCCCCACCACCGTGCGGGATTCCCCGCTGATGGTCGGCACCCTGATGTCGGTCGAGAAGGTGTGGCTGACCGAGGATTTCGGCGTCATGTCGCGCGGGGTCGCCGAGCCGGTTCTGCACGCGCACGAGTTCTACAGCGCCGATCTGGCCGCACCGTTCCTGCTCGACGTCCCGCGGATCGGGACGTTCACCCTGCCCGGTGACGGTGGCGCCGGCCGGCCGAACTACCTCACCGAACAGGACGCCCTGCGCATGGCCGAGGCGGTGCAGGCCGGTGCCACCGCGGGAATGTTCCGTGGTGTCGGCGCCGTGCGGCTGCCACTGGCGGACCGCAGGGAGCGGGTCGCGATCCTGCTCGACGCCTTGGCCGAGCTCGCCGGCGGAGCCAAGAAGGCACTGCACTACGGCGACCGCGGCGCCGCCGTCCTCGCCCTCGTGCCGATGAGCGGCGGGGTGAACCCGCTGGGCTTCGCGATCAGCGGTGAGAGCGACGGCTCGGGTCTGCGGGTCAGCGGGGACGTGCTGCGGGCGGAGCTCGCCGCGTGGGAGGGCGAGTGGGAGCCGCCGGTGCTGATCGGGTGGCGCCCCGGTTTCCGTGACGACCTGCGCAAGCAGTTCGAGGAGGACATGGCGGACGAGATCGCCGACGGTTCGGTGCTTCTCGGGCACCCGCGGACCATCCTGCTCGATCTCGCGCGGCGGGTGCGCGACGGGCGCCACGACGGCTGGTTCGACGACCCCACCCGATGAGCACCGGCACCGCGGGCGGACGGTCCGTCCAGGCACTTCGCGTCGAGCTGTACGCGCCGGTCGCGTCGTTCCGCGACCCGATGTTCCCGAGAGTGACCCGTTGCCTGCCCGTCCCGCCGCCGTCGACGGTGCGCGGGATGCTGGCCGCCGCGTCGGGCAACACCCGGGAGCTGGCGGTGTTCGGGATGGCCGCCAGTTCGTCCGGGCACGGTGTCGATCTGGAGACCTACCATCCGATCGCGGCGGACGGCTCGAACCCTGCGATAGCTGGTCGGGTTCGGACCGTCAAAGGCGGAGCCACCGTCCGGGAGCGGCCGTTCCTCACCGACGTCCGGCTGACACTGTGGATTCCGGAGGCCGACGGCCGTCGCCTCGAACCCGCGCTGCGCCGCCCGGTCTGGGGCCTACGCCTGGGGCGTTCCCAGGATGTCGTCCACCTGGACGGGGTTCCGTGCTGGACGGAGCTGCATCCCGCCGGCACCGCCGGTAACCCGGCTGAGGGCGTCGCGCCGATGGACGGCGTCGCGCGGGTCGGTCACGCCCTCGCGCCGCCCGACGGGCACTGTGCGAGGCAGGCCGTCACCCTGCGGCTCGCCGAGACCGTGAGCTCCGATCGGCTGCGCACCAGCTATGGCTCCTACCTGTGGTGCCGGGAGCCCGGCGGGCTCGAGCGGGTGAGCGGATCCGCCTACCGGGACGACGAACAGGCGGTATGGCTTTTCGACGCCGCTGGTGATCTCTGATGGACTCCGCGGGCCCGCCCGGCCCGAAACAGGCGGGCGTAGAACTCACCGGTTCGGAGCTGGCCGGTCTGCTCGCGAAGTCCGCGGGGCGGTCCGCGACGGGCCGGGCCGAGCTGCTCACCGAGCACTCCGCCGCGGTGCGCGACGCCGCCCGGCGCATCGCCGAACGGATCGGCCCCGCCGGCCCGATCGCGTCCGAGCCTCGCTTCTGGCGGTGGGTGGAGCAGGCCGCGCTGCTGCACGACGCGGGCAAGATCGCCGAAGGCTTCCAGCGGCAGGTGCGGCCCCGCGGAACCGTGTGGGGCGAGCGGCACGAGGTGCTGTCGCTGGCCTATGTGAACCTGCTCGTCGGCGGAGCCGACGGGACCGGCGATGAGGATGCGCGCGACAGGTTGATGACCGCGACCGGCGTCGCCTTCCATCACCGTGCCCTGACCATCAGCGGCGGGCGCGGCGCCGGCCTCGCAGCCAGCTACCCGCCTGACGGCGCCTGGGACCGGCGTTTCGGCTACGACCCCTCCGCACCACCAGGCGAACGGGGGCAGGTGACTGCCGTCCGACATCGTGCTCTCCTCGCCTGGTTCGCGGCCGAGCTGGGCGGTGGCGGGCCGGCGGCCCCGGACGATCGCCGGCTGTGGGAGCACGCCCGGGAGCTCTTCCTCGCCACCCGGGACGCGTGGATCGGAACCGTCCCGGCGGAGCGGGGGCTGCTCGCCGTACTGCTGCAGGGCGCGGTGACACTGGCGGACCATTCCGGGTCCGCCCATGTGGAGCTGCAGCGGCATATGCCACTGCCGCGGGGCTTCCTGGGCCGGCTCGCCCGCCCGTACCCGCATCAGATGTCCGCCGCCGCGACCGACGGGCACCTGATCATGGTTGCGCCGACCGGGAGCGGCAAGACCGAGGGCGGCCTGGCCTGGGCCTCGGCACAGCTCGCGGGAATGCCCGGCGAACCCAGACTGGTGTGGGTACTGCCGTACCGGGCCTCGATCGACGCCGTGGTCGACCGGTTCGCCCGGGATCTCGACCCGTCCCCCGCCCAGGCCAGCCCGGATATCGGGGTGCTGCACTCGACCGCGGCCAGCACTCTGCTGGCCCGCGCCGCCGAGGACGACTGCCCACCGGGCGCCGGCAGCGTCCGCAAGGCACGCGCCCGGGCGCAGGCGATGCGGCTGTCCGCCCAGCGGGTCCGCGTCGCCACCCCACACCAGCTGCTGCAGGCGGCGATCGCCGGGCCTCGATATTCGTCCGTGCTGATCGAGCAGGCCAACGCCCTGTTCGTGCTCGACGAGCTGCATGCCTACGCGCCGGAGCTCTTCGGACGGATCTGCGCGGCGATCAGCCTGTGGACCAGGCTCGGCAGTCGGATCGCGGTGCTGTCAGCCACCCTCGCGCAGCCCATGATCGACCTGGTCACGGACAGCCTCGGTGGCGAGCCGGGCGGGATGGGCAAGCCGGGCGGGCTGGTCCACGTGGTGCGTGCGCCGGCAGGCACCGCGCCGGATCGCCACCGGCTGGCCCTCACCGAGGAACCGATCACTGCGGCCGACAGCCTGCTGACGGTCGCCCGGTGGATGTCCGAGGGCCACAGCGTGTTGCTGGTGGCCAACAGGGTGCGCGTCGCCCGGCGGCTGTTCGAAGCACTTCTCTCCGCCGCCCACGAGGCCTGGCCCGACGACCCGGACGCCGCCGTCCTGCTGCACTCCCGTTTCAGGGGCCGCGACCGGGCCCGGATCGAGCGGCGCATCGCAGCACGTCATCCCGAGCGGTCGGCCGGTGAGCCTGCTCGCCGCCGTGGTGGCCTCGTCGTGTCCACCCAGGTTCTGGAGGTCTCGTTGTGCCTGGACTTCGACCGCGGCGCCAGTGAGCTCGCGCCCGTCGAGGCGGTCGCGCAACGGGCCGGCCGGGTCAACCGCCGCGGACGTCATCCCGACGGCCCGGTGGAGTTCCGGGTCCATCGCTGCGAATCACCGCTGCCCTACGAGCCCGAGGCCCTGGACGCCGCCTGGGCCGCGATGCGAGCCACCGCCACCGCGGCTACCACCGATGCTGAGGCTGAGGTCGCCGCCGATGCTGAGGTTGCCGCCGGGACCGCAACGGCGGCGATCTCGGAGCAGACCATCGACAGCTGGCTGCAGCACGTGTACGCCACGCCGTGGGGCGAACGGTGGGCGGCCACCGCACGCGCGGCCCGCGACGAGTTCACCGAGTCCTTCCTGACCTTCGAGCAGCCGTTCGACGACCGCACCGAATTCGCCGGACGTCTCGACGAAAGCTTCGACACGGTCCAGGTCCTGCACCGCGACGACGTGGACGAGTACCGGGCCCTCGCCGACACCGAACACGGTGACCTGCTGCTCGCCGAGGAACTACTCATCCCGTTGCGATACGGGCAGCTCGCACGCCTGCGTCGGGACGGCCTCGCAGCCCTTGACCGCTCGCTGCGGGTCACCATCGTGGACGCGCCCTACGACCCGGTGAGCGGCCTCGACCTCGGCGACACCGACCCAGACCATTCCGGAGCTGGACGCCGACAGCGCGAAGACCGAGGAGTCGACACCATCCTGTGATTCGACCAGAAACAGAACCAGGAAAAGAAGCAGGCGCTGGAACGGCAGCGGACCGCGACCGCGACGACGGGGTCGGAGGCGTCCACATCAAATACCTCCTGCACTGCCCCCGCCAGCTCTGGCTCTACATGCGTGGCTACCGCCCCGAGGCGCACAGCGACCTCGTCGCCTTCGGCGAGATCGTCGACGAGACGACATACACCCGCCGCCGCGACATCGATCTCGGCGAGGCGAAAATCGACTGGGTCACCACCGGCGCCGTCGTCCACGAGACGAAATCCTCACGGGCTCCGTCACCGGCCCACGAGGCCCAGGTTCGTCATTACTGCCTGCTGCTCGAACGCCGCGGGGTCAGTGTTCGCGGCGGAACGATTCACTACCCGCTGACCCGGCGCACCGTAGACATCTCCTGGGATGACCAGGCACGCGCCCTGGCACTCGTGACCGAAAGTCAGGCCACCGAGGTGATCCAGGCACAGGACGCTCCGCCGCGGCTCGAACGCCCGCGGTGCCGCGGCTGCTCCTATCTCGACTACTGCTGGGAACAGACATGACAGCCGCCGGCCGTACCTACTGGCTCACCGAACCTTGTCGGATCCGCCGCGAGGACAACAGCGTCTCCATAGAACGCGCCGACGCCACGCCGGTACGCATTCCCATCACCGACATCCGAGATCTCGTCGCCTTCGACAACGTCGACATCAACACCGCAGCCGTCAGCCTGCTCAGCCGGCATGGCGTGACCCTGCACGTTCTTGACCACTACGGCAACTACGCCGGGATGGTCGCCGGCGCCGAGGACACCTCGTCCGCACACGTCCTGCGCCGGCAGGTCGCGCTCACCGCCGAGCCGGAGCACCGCCTCACGGTCGCCCGTGCCCTGGTCGAGGCCACCGCGGCGAACGTCCGATGGGCTCTGGACACCGATCTGCTGGGCCCCGCGCTCGACACCCTCGCCGGCCAGCTACCCGAAGCCGACAGCAGCGAGAAGATCATGGGTGCGGAAGGCAACTTCCGCCGCACCGCATGGGCCGCACTCGACGTCACCCTGCCCGCCTGGCTGCGACTCGACGGCCGTTCACGCCGCCCACCCGCGAACACGGGCAACGCCTTCATCAGCTACATCAACAGCATCATCTACGCGCGGGTGCTGACCGCCCTGCGCACCACCCCGCTGCACCCCGCGCTCGGCTTCCTCCACGCCGACACGGACCGGCGCCGCAACACCCTCGCCCTCGACCTTGCCGAACCCTTCAAACCGATATTCGCCGAGCGGCTCCTGCGCCGGGCAGCCGCTCAGAAGACGCTGCGGCAGTCCGATTTCGAAGCCGATGTCGGCAGCGCCTCCCTCAGCAAGGACGGCCGAAAGAAGGTGGCTGCGATGATTCGGGAGGAGTTCGCGGCGACCGTGTACCACCGCACGCTGCGCCGGAAGGTCTCCTACGAGGAGCTGATTCACCTGGAAGCACTGAAAATCGTTCGCCTCTGCCTCGAGGACAAGCCCTACAAGCCGTTCCGGCCGTGGTGGTAGACCATGTTCGTCGTCCTCGTCTACGACACCGCGGCCGAGCGGAACCCACTCGTCCTGCGGACCTGCCGGAAGTATCTGCACTGGGTGCAACGGAGCGTCTTCGAAGGCGAGCTTTCCGCCGCCCAGTACCGAGCCCTCACCACAACACTGCGAACCGAGCTCGACATGGGCTACGACAGCATCCGCATCTACCGCACACGCTCGCCGCAGCTCGTCGACACCGAATGGCTCGGCCAGGAGATGGGCAACCAGGACTCCATCCTGTAGCCACTCCCGATCATGGCCCTGACCTGCGCTGTTACACTACCGCCGGACCGCCGCACTTTCGCCCCCACAACCACCGCCAACAGGCATCCCGACCTGCATGTTCATCTTGGGGTCGCTGATCATCCCTGGAGGGATCGCAACAAGGACGTGCGACCCGCCCGCCGCTGGACTGGGTCGCGTCGCTGATCATCCCTGGAGGGATCGCAACGACCGCG
>NZ_FAOZ01000005.1:413812-511258 GCF_001536285.1 Parafrankia irregularis
CGACATGGAGGTGCTCACGGAGCACCTCCATGTCAGCCAGCAGGTGCGCCGTGGTGTTAAAACGCATATCGGTGGCCGGATCACTCGCGTGCGGGATGCTACGTCCACAGCCACGCTGATCGAAGAGCACCACTCGGAATCGGTCGAGGTGAGGAAACCGACGGGCGCCTACCGAGCAACCCGATCCGGGCCCACCGTGAACGACGAGCGCAGGCTTCCCCTGCGGGTTACCGCAGACCTCCCAGTAGACGAAGTTGCCGTCACCGACCGGGATCATGCCTTTCTCGTGTGGTTCAACCGGAGAGCTGGTTTCCATACCTTTTCACCCCTAGCGCGAAGGCCGTCAGTTCAATTGACTTTTGGGCGCCACCAGGTCGCTGGATGTGATGATATCGATGCCGATAGGAATCTTTCGCGCTCGGCGATCTGGCCGACGGCATCCACACGGCCGCCGAGCTCGTCCGCTGACTGATCGAGCGGCTCCGCAGCCTGCCGGCTACTCGACGGCCAGCTTCGAGCCGCTGCCGGGCAGGACCCCGAGAGCCCCAGCCGCCAGGCAGCCGTTCACGATCTGGGTGCAGCCCTGCTACCACCCGCCTGAGAGGATGATCTTCCCAGCGCCGTCAGCCGGTAGCCCGCCGGGGTCGCCTCGACCAGACCCTCCACGGCCAGCGGCCCGAGCAGTGCCAGCACCGTTCCGGGAGGACAGTCGACCCGGCGGGCAAGTGCCGCCACTCCGATGGCCGAACGGGCTGGCATCACGTCCAGCAGCTGCAGGACGAGGTCCGCGAGGCCGTCACGGGCTCGCGTCGGGCCGCTCGGTCGGGGCGCCAGCTCACCGATCTCGCCGATCTCCTCACAGACCTCGCCCGCGCACGTGACCAGCGCCGTCTCCTCCCGCTGATCGCGCAGCAACCGGTGGCAGCCAGCACTCATCGCGCTGGTGACCGGCCCTGGGACCGCCATCACGGTGCGACCGAGGCGGCGGGCATGACGGACCGTGTTCAGCGCCCCGCTGCGCACACCAGCCTCCACGAGTACCGTGCCCGCACCAAGCGCCGCGATGATCCTGTTCCGGGTCAGGAAGCGGCGCCGGTAGGGCGGGCTCCCCGGGGGAGTCTCGCTGAGTACCAGACCGGAGGCCGCGATTTCGTCAAGCAGGTCGGCGTGGGCCGCTGGGTAGGGCACGTCGACGCCGCCCGCCAGGACCGCGATCGTCGATCCCCCGGCGGCGAGCGCACCGCGATGGGCGGCCGCGTCGACGCCGAACGCAGCTCCGGACACGATGGTCCAGCCGCGTTCAGCCAGCCCGAAGCCGAGTTCCTGGGCCTGGTGAAGGCCGTAGTCCGTGGCCGCGCGACAGCCGACGACCGCCACCGCCCGCCGAGTGATGTCGGCGAGGCCAGCCGTTCCCCGAGCCCAGAGCACGAGGGGCATCCCGTCGTCGCCACTCCTGTCGCCGCCGATCCGGTCGAGGACGTCGAGCCCGGCCGGCCAGTCCGGGTCGCCCGGGCACAGTGGGCGAGCTCCGACCCGCTCCGCGGCCTCGATGTCCTGCCGCGGATCAACACCAGGATGCTGCGCCCTGAGCCGCTCCCACAGGGCCACCTCGCCGACCGCCTGCAACTGCTCGCGCAGTGACGCCCGGGCCGGAGCGGCGATCCGGCTGAGGCCGACGCGCGCAAGTCGACGTGCGTCGACTTCGCCGCCTACCACCGGCGCCACCGGAGACGGTCCTGACAGGTGATCCGATGGCCTGCTCATGCCGACCACCCCGGCAGCCGCAGATCGAGGGCGAGGCCGACCTCGGCGGCGCCGGGCCGTTCAACCTCCGCCAGGTCCGCGATCGTCCAGGCGACGCGGAACACCCGGTCCAGCCCACGTGCCGTGAGCAGCCCGCGATCGAACGCACGGTCCGCGAGGCGGGTCGCCTCCGGGAGCAACGGCCACCGATGTCGCCAGGCGGGCCCGGGCACGTCGGAGTTACGGCGCCACGGCGTGCCGGCGAACCTCTTCTCCATCGCGGAACGTGCGCGTGCCACTCTCTCCGCGATCGTCCTGGAGGAGGTCGCGTGCCCTCGGTCCGCTTTCAGCTCCGCCCGGCTCGGCGAGTTCAGCTGGACCTGAATGTCGATCCGGTCCAGCAGTGGTCCTGACAACCGCGCCAGGTAACGCCGTCGAACCGTGCTCGGGCAGTCGCAACGGGCGTCCCGCGGGCCCCGGGCACGCGAGCAGGGGCACGGGTTCGCGGCCAGGACCAGCAGGAAGCGGGCCGGGAAGCGGGTGGTGGCCCGGGCTCTCGCGACCTCGATCAGGCCGCTCTCCAACGGTTGGCGCAGAGCATCGAGACTGCTACGCCCGAATTCCGGGCTTTCATCGAGAAAGAGCACCCCGTGGTGGGCCTGGCTGGCGAGACCCGGGCGGATGGCCGGGGAGCCGGAGCCGATGAGCGCGGCGGGGGTGGCTGAGTGATGCGGGTTCCGAAACGGCGGCCGGGTGACGAGCGGCCGGCCGACCGGTAGGACGCCGGCCACCGAATGCACGGCCGTGACCTCCAGCGCTGCCCTGAAGTCCAGCGCGGGCAACAGGCCTGGCAGCCGCTCCGCCAGCATCGACTTGCCGGAGCCGGGCGGCCCCAGCATGAACAGGTGATGCCCACCCGCGGCGGCCACCTCCACTGCCAGCCGCCCACGGACCTGCCCAGCGACGTCCGCCAGATCGGGCATCATCTGCCCTGGATCGGCCGGCTCCCCCGGATCGACCGGCTGCGCGGAGCCTGCCGGGAGGAGCACAGCCGTCGGCCGGCCACGCAGCAGCGCCAACACACCTGCGAGGTCGTGCATGGGCTCGATGACGGCATCGGGAACCAGCGCGGCCTCCGCGGCGTTCGCGACGGGCACAACAATCCGCTCCAAGCCTGCCTCGACGGCGGCCAGAACGGCGGGGAGTACGCCTCGCACCGGGCGGAGCCTGCCGTCGAGCGCGAGTTCCCCGATCAGGATGCGGCTCGCCAGCGCTCCCGAGGGCACAGCCCCGGCCGCGCCCAGAATGGCAGCCGCCATCGCGAGATCGAATCCGCTGCCGGACTTTGGAAGGGTCGCCGGGAACAGCCCAACTGTGATCTTGTGATCCGGCCAGCGCTCGCGGGAGTTCACCACCGCGGCTCGCACCCGGTCCCGCGCCTCGTGCAGGGCCGCGTCCGGAAGGCCGATCAGTGTGAAGCCCGGCAGGCCGCGCCCCAGATCGGCCTCGACCTCCACGAGGCGCCCTTCGATACCGACCACCGCGACGGCCAGGGAACGGGCGAGGGCCATCAGAAGGCTCCCCGGCGGTGCTCGACCCGGACCGGCCCCTGCTGTTCCCGATAGACCTCGAGAACATCGAATCGCACCACGGCGGGGGGATGGGGATGTTCGGCGAGCCAGCGGACGGCAAGGCGCCGGATACGGGCGGCCTTGCGACCGACGACCGCGGCGGCGCCGCTTCCGTAGCCTGACCCGCTACGTGCCTTGACCTCGCAGAAGACGAGAATGTCGCCGTGGCGCGCGACGATATCGATCTCGCCCTCACGACACCGCCAGTTGCGGGCGAGGATCTCCGCGCCCTCGGCGCACAGATGCTCGGCCGCGACATCCTCGCCGAACCGGCCGAACCGCTGACTGACCCGCATCCGAGGCTCCGTCTCACCGGGGGTCGCACGCCCTCCGGTGAGATCAGGTTCCGCGCTCCCGCCCCGCGGAGACGCTTCAATCGGCTCCCTGTGGATAACCAGCTTTCATCCACAGAGCGGCAACGATGTGCGGCGCGCCACCGGGTAACCGGCGGACCGGCACCCCTCCACGTCTCAGGTGCCCCCCGCCGCGCCGGACATACCGGACACGCCGGACGGACCGAGGACTCCAGCGCTCAGGACCTGGCGCTCAGAGCTCGGCCTTGGTCAGTTCCTCGACATTGATGTCCTTGAACGTGACAACTCGAACGTTCTTCACGAAACGAGCGGGCCGGAACATGTCCCATACCCAGGCGTCCCGCAGCGTGAGTTCGAAGAAGACCTCGCCGTCCGAGCTGTTACGGATCTCGATCTGATAGTCGTTCGCCAGATAGAACCGCCGCTCGGTCTCGATCACATACGAGAACAGCCCCACCACGTCGCGGTACTCGCGGTAAAGCTGGAGTTCCATCTCGGTCTCGTACTTTTCGAGATCCTCCGCGCTCATGCGCTCTCCGTGGCGCCACGCAGGCTGGTCATAGCAACTCTTTCCTCCAGCCGCAGCAATCTTGTTCTCCCCGCCAGCCCCGCCTGGGCGGCGACGTTGACATACGACAGGCGGTGCTCGGCGCACGGCCCGTACCGCGCCAACGCGGCGGTGTGCGCCGCGGTGACGTAGCCCTTGTGCTGCGCGAAATCGTACTCGGCGTACTGCTCGTGCAAACAACGCATGATCCGGTCCCTGGTCACCTTGGCCACGACAGACGCCGCGGCGATGCACCCGACAGCCCGGTCTCCCTTGATCACTGCCAGCGACTCCACCCCGAATCCCTCCACCGCGAACCCGTCCGTCAGCACGTAGCCCGGCGAGACACCTAGGCGTGCGACAGCCCGACGCATGCCCATGATGTTGGCGACGTGCACGCCGATCCGGTCGATGTCCGCGGCGGGAACGACGACGGTCGCCACCGCCGCGGCGCTGGCCAGCACGTCCGCGTAGACCTCCTCGCGGACGCGCTCGGTGAGCAGCTTCGAGTCGTTGAGACGTGCGAGCCGGCGGGTCCGGCCTGGGCGCAGGATCACCGCGGCGACCACCAGCGGCCCCGCGCAGGCGCCCCGGCCTGCTTCGTCCACACCCGCCACCGGCCCGAGGCCGCAGCGGGTCAGCGCCCGCTCATAGCCGAAAAGGCCGGCGTCGCTACGGACCGTCGTGCCACGCACATCCATGGGGATCAGGGCGAACCACCCACGTCAGGCCGACGGTCGGCGCGTCGTACGCGCGACCGGACAGTCCCCCGGCGCGCACGCGCGGACCTCGGCCACAGACCGACCGCCCGTCCGGACCGCCCGGGCCGTCCCAGCCCGGCACGGCGACGCCGACGGCCAGGGACCAGGAGCGCCAAGGCCGCCACCGGCGCCAGGAGCGCGTCCGCCGACCCCGGCAGGCCCGACCCGGAAGCGACCGGCTCGTGCTCCGCGTTGCCGCGATTCGCGGCGCTGGCCGACGGCACCCCGGAGAAGGTGTCCGGCACCGAAAGGATGCCGAAGCGCCCGAGTGGCCAGACCCGCACAAACGCGCGGCCAATCACCTTGTCGTGGGGCACCGGACCGTTCTGTCGCGAGTCCGATGACCGGGACCTGTGGTCACCCATCAGCCACAGGTCTCCGTCCGGAACCGTGATCGGACCGAACTCCTGGAAATCGTTCTCGTAGACGTAGGGCTCGTCCAGGGCCTTGCCGTTCACCGTCACGCGCCCGGCTTCATCGCAGCAGGCGACGACGTCCCCACCGACTCCGATCACACGTTTGATGAAGTCCTTCTCGCTGGGGGCGCCGAGGCCAAGCAGCTCCTGAACGTTCCGGACGAACCGGCTCAACCCGCTGCCGGGCTCGCTGACGACCGACTCCCGCTCGAAGCCGGTGCCCTCACCGTTGAACACCACGATCTCGCCGCGGTGCACGTCCTGGAAGTGGTAGATGACCTTGTTCACCAGCACGCGGTCGTCGATGAGCAGCGTCCGTTCCATCGACTCGGACGGGATCCAGAACGCCTGCACGAAGACGGTCTTGATCAGCAGCGCGAGCAGGAAGGCGACGAGTACCAGGATCGGGAGCTCGCGTAGGAACGAGCCCCGCCCGCGGTCCCGGCCGGTGTCCGGCCGAGCGACCCGCCGCCCGGTGGCCGGCGAGGCCCCGCTCCCGTGCTCGTCACGACCGCGCTCCTCGGGCCCGGACGAAGCGCTCGTCTCCGCCTCGTACACGGCTCCCACCACCCCGCCGCCGATGCCCGCGTTGACGCCGGCCACGACCGGCTCAAAGGGCTTGACCAGCTCGGCGGGCTCCTTGACCGACTCGGCGGGATCCACGTCGACGGAGTTGACGGGGCCGACGGGTCGCGCGGACCCGTCATCGGCACCGGAACCAAGCTCAGCGGCGGCGGGATCCGGAGCTGAACCCGTCACGCCCGGATCCATGCCGGAAACCGCGGGACCTGGGGCGTCACCGTGCGGCCCAGGACCGGCAGACGCCGGATCGCCTTCACCCGAACCGTCGAACGGTTCGGGTGTGCCGCGGTCGGATCCACTCACTGCGCCACCTCGCCAGGTCGGCCGTCATTCGTCATCGGACAGGCAGAGGCCCGCCAAGGCCGCGGTCTGACCGGACCGCAATCGACCGGATCAGCCCACGACCTGACCATCCTGATGCACCGCCCGCGCGGTGGAGTGGTTTGGTGACCGGCCAGTCGCCAGATACCCACCAACCGGAAGGCCTCTGGCGACGGTTCACCGGGAGCTTCAGCGGCCGACCGGCTCGCGCTTCTCCTTGATCTTCGCGGCCTTGCCACGAAGCTGGCGAAGGTAGTAAAGCTTCGCCCGGCGGACATCACCGCGCGTCACGACCTCGACGCGCGAGACGATCGGGCTGTGGAGCGGGAAGGTCCGCTCGACGCCAACGCCGAAGCTCACCTTGCGAACGGTGAACGTCTCCCGGACACCGCCGCCCTGGCGACGGATCACCACGCCCTGGAAGACCTGGATGCGCTGGCGGTTACCCTCGACCACGCGCACGTGGACCTTCAGCGTGTCGCCCGGCCAGAACTCCGGCACGTCCGTCCTGCGCGACTCGGCGTCGAGGCTGTCCAGGGTGTGCATGGCAGTCGCTTTCCTCAGGGTTGTCACAGGCAAATGCATGGAACGGTCCGCCGGCCACGACCAGCGTTTCGCTGCGGCCTTTCGACCTCCCGGTCACACGGCCTCACACCGGCACGGGGCCGGACGAAGCATGCGCCAGGACGGCGAAGCGGCAGAACAGCGGTCACGCCGGATCGGCGGGCCGACCGGGTGCGCCGGATCGACAGACCGACAAGGCCACCAACCGACAACGTCACGAACCAACCAGGTCAGTTCAACCAGGCCGGCGGGTGACGGGTCAGTGTTGCGTGACACCGTCGGTCAGGAACCAGCGGACACCGCATCCTACTGTGCCACACGAGCGAGGTGTCCGGTCGGCAGGCCCTGTCCAGGCCACCCGCGCCGCCCCCGCCAGGCCGGATCCGTCACCTGGGCGCGTCACGCCGTCACACCGCGCTGCCCTCGAGACCGTCGCCACCAGTCGGCGGGGCACTCCGCGCATTCGGCGCGTTCGCCAGGACCGCCCGGTCAGCCGCGGACAGTTCGATCCGATCGAGCAGCTCAGGACGTCTGCGCCGGGTACGCAGCAGAGCCTCGTCCCGGCGCCACCGGGCGATGGCCGCATGATCACCGGAGCGGAGGATCGCGGGCACCTCACGCTCCCGCCAGATCGGCGGACGGGTGTACACCGCACCCTCAAGCAGGCCATGCGCGAAGGAGTCGTCGGTGATGGACTCGACGTTGCCGACAACACCGGGAAGCAGCCTCGTCACCGCCTCGACGATCACGAGCGTGGCGGCCTCCCCGCCGGCGAGAACGTAGTCGCCGATGGAGATCTCGTCGTCGGCCCAGGCCTCGACCACCCGGCCGTCGATGCCCTCGTACCGGCCGCAGCAGAAGACCAGCCAGTGCTGCTCCGCGAGCTCGGCCGCATAGCGCTGGGTGAACGGGACGCCCGCAGGCGTCGGAACCACCACGCGAGGACGGCGGGTGGGATCACCACCACTGACGGCCCGCAGCGCCTCATCCCATGGCTCTGGGCGCATGACCATGCCCGGCCCGCCGCCATAGGGGGCGTCGTCGACCGTCCGATGGACGTCATGAGTCCATTGCCGCAGGTCATGGGTGTGGATGTCGACCAGATCCCGGGCGGCCGCGCGCCCGACCAGAGCGAGCTCCAGCGGACGCAGGTAGTCCGGGAAGATCGTCAGGACGTCGATGCGCATCCGTCCGCCTTCGTCGGAGAGGGTGCCGTCGGCCGTCGGATCAGGTGCCGTTGGCGCGACGGTGATCCGCCCCACCTCGGCGGCGGATCAGTCGAGGTCGAGCAGGCCAGGTGGCGGGTCGACCACGATGTGGCCTGCCTCCAGGTCAACCGTCGGGACGATCTCCCGGACGAAGGGGATGAGGTGTTCTCCCCCGCCGGCCCTGCTGATCGCCAGCATCTCCCCGGCCGGTGAATGGATCACGTCGATCACGTCGCCGAGCGGCTCGCCCGCGGGCGTCTGCGCCCGCAGGCCGACGAGATCACGGTCCCACCACAGGTCGCCGTCATCGTCGTCGTCGGGTTCCGCCGGTGACCCGGACTCGTCGGAGTCGATGGTCAGCAGGGTGCCCCGCAACGCCTCCGCGGCGTTGCGGTCGCCCACACCGTCGAACCGGACCAGCAACCGGCCGGAATGCCACCGGGAGGTCACGACCCGCAGCATCGGCTGAGTGGACGTCGCCGTCGCACCGAGCGGCGAGGTCGCGCCCGTACCCGTGCTGCCGTTACCCGTGCCGGAGTCACCCGTGGCGGCGGGGACACCCGCCGCCGTCACCGAGTCACCCGCGACCTGACGGCCCAGCACGGACCCGGGCGCGAAACGCCGCTCGGGCAGGTCCGTTCGGACGTCGATGGTCACATCACCGCGAACACCGTGCGGACGCCCGACCCGCCCGACAATGACGGGCTCACCCATGAGAGGTTGCGGCGCGCCCGTGAACGGAAGAGACGGACATCACCGGTCCACGTCGACAACGTCGATACGCAGACCGCGACCGCCCACACCGCCCATCACGGTACGCAGCGCCCGGGCTGTCCGGCCACGACGACCGATCACCTTGCCGAGGTCGTCGGGATGCACCCGCACCTCCAGCGTCCGGCCGCGCCGGTTACTCGACAGATCGACCCGCACATCGTCGGGATAGTCGACGATGCCGCGGACGAGGTGTTCGAGAGCCGCCTCGAGCACCTACTGCCCCGCGACCGGCTCTGCGGACGCCGTCTCGGCGTCGTCGGCGGCAGCCGACTTCTTCGCCTTCTTCGGGGTCGTCGCCGGCTTGTCCGCCGCGTCGGCGGCCGCACGGGCAGCCTCCTGGAAGACCTCGCGCTTGTCGGCCTTCGGCGCCGGGAACCTCATCGGCGGAGGCGCCGGCAGGCCCTTGAACTTCTGCCAGTCGCCAGTCACCTTGAGGATCGCCAGCACCGGCTCCGTCGGCTGCGCGCCGACCGAGAGCCAGTGGCCGACGCGCTCCGCGTCGACCTTGATGATGCTCGGGTCCGACTTGGGGTGGTACTGCCCGATGGCCTCGATGACCCGGCCGTCCCGCTTGGTACGGGCGTCGGCGACGACGATGCGGTAGTGCGGCTCGCGCATCTTGCCGAGGCGCTGAAGTTTGATCTTTGTTGCCACGGTGGTCGAACGGCTCCAGACATATCGATGACCACCAGAGCTACACGGGCACCCGTGACACCCCGATGGCGGGAGAACACCGCCGACGACAGACCACCCTGGCACTCCCCCAGAACTCCGGGGAACACGCCCGATGGCGGCCACGCCGACGCCGGCAGGCAACGCCGGTATGACCTTACAGTCTGCCAGATCACCTGCCGGGACCGCGCCCGGGGAGTCGGGAGCGTTCCCGATCGACCCCGGCCACCGCGCCCCGATCGGTGTCAGCGGCCTGAACGGGGGCGCCGCGGCGGGGTCCCCTTGCCGCCAGAACCGTTGCCGCCGAGGCCGCTCTGCTGAATCAGAGCCGAGAGGTCCGGCATGCCCTCGGGCCCCGGGGCCATGCCCGGACCGAGCGCGGGCGGCCCGTCCTGCCCGGTCTTGCGGTCCTGCGACTGCGCGGCCCGGGCCGCCGGGTTTCCGCTGCGGCGCGCGCCTTTGCCCTTCTTCGGCGCCTTGCGGGCCTGCGCGGCCTTCCCCCGGCCCAGGCCGGGAATCAACCCGGACCCGCCGGCCATCTGCTTCATCATCTTGCGGGCCTCACCGAAACGGTCCAACAGCTGGTTGACCTCGGTGACGGTGACTCCGGAGCCACGCGCGACGCGGGCCTTCCGGGACGCCTGCAGGATCTTCGGGTCGCGCCGCTCGGCCGGGGTCATGGAGCGGATGATGGCGACCACCCGGTCGAGGTCGCGATCGTCCACCTGGGCGAGCTGATCCTTGATCTGCCCCATGCCGGGAAGCATGCCGAGCAGGTTGCCGATCGGGCCCATCTTGCGCACGGTCAGCATCTGCTCGAGGAAGTCCTCGAGGGTGAACTCGGCGGTGGCCATCTTCATGGCCATCGCCTCGGCCTGCTCGACCTCGAACGCCTTCTCGGCCTGCTCGATGAGCGTGAGCACGTCACCCATGCCGAGGATGCGCGACGCCATCCGCTCGGGGTGGAAGACGTCGAAGTCCTCGAGGGACTCGCCGGTCGAGGCGAACATGATCGGCGCGCCGGTCACCCGGGCCACCGACAGCGCGGCGCCACCACGGGCATCGCCGTCAAGCTTGGTCAGGACGACACCGGAGAAACCGACGCCGTCGGCGAACGCCTGGGCGGTGGAGACCGCGTCCTGACCGATCATGGCGTCGAGGACGAAAAGGATCTCGTCCGGCGAGACCGCGTCCCGGATGTCGGCGGCCTGGCGCATCATCTCCTCGTCGACACCGAGCCGGCCGGCGGTGTCGACAACCACCACGTCGAAGACATGGCGGCGGGCGTGGGCGAGCGCATCCCGCGCGACCCGGACCGGGTCACCGACGCCGTTGCCCGGCTCGGGCGCGAACACCTCGACCCCGGCCCGGCCTCCGACGACCTGGAGCTGGTTCACCGCGTTCGGGCGCTGCAGGTCGGCGGCCACGAGCAGCGGGGTGTGCCCCTGGGCCTTCAGCCACCGGCCGAGCTTGCCGGCGAGGGTCGTCTTACCGGTGCCCTGCAGACCCGCGAGCAGGATCACGGTGGGCGGCGTCTTCGCGAAGCGCACCGTGGTGGTGCCGCCACCGAGGATGGCGACGAGCTCCTCGTTGACAATCTTGATGACCTGCTGCGCCGGGTTGAGCGACGCGCTCACCTCGGCGCCGCGCGCCCGCTCCTTGACGGCCGCGACGAAACCGCGGACCACGGGGAGGGCGACATCGGCCTCCAGCAGCGCCACCCGGATCTCTCGGGCGGTGGCGTCGATGTCGGCGTCGGTCAGCCGCCCCCTGCCCCGCAGCGACGTGAAGACCTTGTCGAGGCGGCTGGAAAGGGTGTCGAACACGCGCACACACTCCGAGATCGCAGACGAACCGCAGCCACCAGCGTACGCATCACTCGCTGATCCGGAAGCGGGGGTCGGGACGACAGTCGACGCCGATGTGGACGCCGGCCCTGCCCAGCCGAGCCCAGGCCGGCCCAGCCCACAGGCCGGCCCGGCCCGGCGAGGCGTGCCCGCACGGAACCCGGCACGAGGCCGGCCGGCTCCGCCCTCTGCGCTGAGGAGGGCGAGACACCTCGCCGGAGGCTCAAAGCCCGACCGAAACTCCTGGCGGACGCTCGGTGACGACCGAGGCGCTCCTGGTCGAGACTGGGCGCGGCAGTCCGCGGATCCCGACGGATCCGCACACGCGGAAAGCGTAGAGCTGCGGCTGGCCGCTGGGAAGGCCGGCGACAACCAAGAATGTGGTCCCTGCGTCCACCGGCAACACGCCCTGCCGGCAGGACGTCCTGCCGGCAGGGCGCCCGAGGACGACGGGGCCGCCGACGAGCCGTCAGGTCAGGCCGGCTCGCCCAGCAGTGCGTCGACGAACGCCTCGGCCTCGAACGGCGCGAGATCGTCCGGGCCCTCGCCGAGCCCGATCAGCTTGACCGGCACACCCAGCTCCCGCTGCACCGCGATGACGATGCCCCCCTTGGCCGTCCCGTCCATCTTGGTGAGAACCACACCGGTGATGTCGACGGCCTCGGTGAAGACCCGCGCCTGGGTGAGGGCGTTCTGACCGGTGGTGGAGTCCAGCACCAGCAGGACCTCGTCGACCGGGCTCTGCTTGACCACCACTCTTTTGATCTTGGAGAGCTCGTCCATCAGGCCGACCTTCGTGTGCAGCCGACCGGCGGTGTCGACGAGCACCGTGTCGGCGCCGTCATCGATCCCGCGCTTCACCGCGTCGAACGCGACGGACGCCGGGTCACCGCCCTCCGGGCCACGCACGGTCGTCGCGCCCACCCGGCCACCCCAGGTCTCCAGCTGGTCCGCCGCGGCCGCCCGGAAGGTGTCCGCCGCGCCCAGCACGACGGATCGGCCCTCCGCCACGAGCAGACGGGCGATCTTGCCGCAGGTCGTGGTCTTGCCGGTGCCGTTGACGCCCACCACGAGCAGGATGGCCGGCCGGTCCGGCGCACTGGTGCGAAGCGACCGGTCCATGCTCGTGCCCACCTGGGCGAGCAGCTCGTCGCGCAACATCGCGCGCGCGTCGGCCGCCGTGCGAGCGCCGAGCACCTTCGTCCGTTCCCGCAGCGCGTCCACCATCTCCGCCGTGGCGGCCACCCCGACGTCCGCGACGAGCAGCGTCGACTCAACGTCCTCCCAGGCCTCCTCGTCCAGGTTGTCGCCCGAGAGCAGCGCGAGCAGGCCGCGGCCGAGCGCGTTCTGGGATCGGGCCAGTCGGGCGCGCAGCCGGACGATCCGACCCATCGCGGGAGCCGGAACCTCCAACGGGGCACGCGGAGAAACAATCTCGGGCTCCGCCGTCACCGCCCCACCGGCGGCCGGAGCAATCTCCTCCGCCGGCTCGGTCGCCCCGCCCGGCGCTCCGGCCTGACCGGCCAGTTCAGCCGGCTCGGCCGCCGGTTCGGGACCGCCTGGACGAGCCACCGCAGGCGGTGCGCCCGCAGCGAGGCCGGGCGAGGCGCCGGGTGCGACTTCGGTGGCGGAACCGGGCGACGCGGCGCCCGCGTCGAGGCCGCTCGAGTCCGGGCCCGGTCGGATCGGGCCCCGCCGGGTGCGCCCCCGAAGCGCGCTACCTGCGACGAGACCAACGACCCCCACCAGGGCGACGGCGATGAGGACGATGAGGATGACCAGCTCCACGCCACGATCCTTACAGATCGCGGCGCGACCATCGCCCGTCCACCCCCGGTGCTATGGCGAACGGGGTGGCCAGACCGTGGGGTTTCGGGCGCCGACGCCGGCGGCGGCGCCGGTGACGGGAGGCGCCGGTGGCGTTGATGGCGGCGCCGGTGGCGTTGATGGTGGCGCCGAACGTGCCGAGCCCGGCCGGAGCGGCAGGTCAGGCTGAGGCGCGGGCGCGCAGCCGCTGACTGATCACGGTCGTGATGCCGTCGCCGCGCATCGCCACGCCGTAGAGCGCGTCCGCGATCTCCATCGTCCGCTTCTGGTGCGTGATGATGATCAACTGGGACTTCTCCCGCAGGCCCTCGATGGCGTTGAGCAGCCGGCCGAGATTGCGGTCGTCCAGCGCGGCCTCGACCTCGTCCAGAACGTAGAACGGCGACGGCCGCGCCCGGAAGATGGCCAGCAGCAACGCGAGCGCGGTCAGTGACCGCTCACCGCCCGAGAGCAGGGAAAGCCGCTTGACCTTCTTGCCGGGCGGTCGGGCCTCGACCTCGATACCGGTCGTCAGCATGTCGTCCGGATCGGTCAGGACAAGCCGGCCATCACCCCCCGGGAACAGGGTCGCGAAGACGATCTCGAACTCCCGTGCGGTGTCGGCGAACGCGGTGGCGAACACCTCGCGGACGCGGGCGTCCACCTCGTCCACCACGAGCAGAAGGTCACGTCGTGTGCTCTTCAGGTCTTCCAGCTGGGTGGACAGGAACGCCGCGCGTTCCTGCAGCGCGGCGAACTCCTCCAGCGCCAACGGGTTGATCTTCCCCAGTCGGGTGAGCTGCTTCTCCGCCCGCGCCGCCCGCTCGACCTGCTGCGCGCGGTCGAACGGCGTCGCCTCGCCTTCGGGCTCGTCCGGAGGTACCGGCACGTCCGGGCCGAACTCGGCGACCAGGTCGTCGGCCTCGACGCCGTGTTCCTCCAGGGCCTTGGCCTCCAGCGTCTCCACCCGCAGGCGCTTCTCGGCTCGCGCCAGCTCCTCGCGGTGAGCGGCGTCACGCAGGCCCGTCAGCTCGGTGGCCCAGCCGCGCACCTGCTCCCGGACAGTGCCCAGGGCCTCCTCGGTCTCGCGCCGGGCGGCCTCGGCGGTCTCCCGCTCCGTGGCGGCGGTGGCCAGCGATCGCTCCAGTGCGTCCAGCGCGGTGTCCGCGGCCGCGGCGAGGGCAGCCGCCGCGGCGGCGTGGCGTTCACGTACCTCTCGGCGGCGAGCGGCAGCCGCCCGCGCCGCCCGCTCGTTCGCCGCCGACCGCATGAGTGCGTCCGCCCGGCCGTGCAGACCACGCGCGCGCTCCTCACTGGTACGCACGGCCAGCCGGGCCTCGACCTCGGCCGCACGAACGGCGGAGGTCTCGGCGACCAGGCGGTCGCGCTGCTGCGGCGAGCGCTCGCCGACGTCCGGTTCGGCGGAGCTAGCCGCAAGCTGCGCCTCCAGCTCCGTCAGGGCGCCGTAGGCCTGGTCGCGGGCGGCCTCCGCCGCGAGCCTGGAACGTTCCAGCCGGCTGATCTCGCCGGCCGCCGTGCCGCGGGTCCGCTCGATCTGGGCGAGATGCTCCGAAAGCGCGCGATGACGGGCATCGGCCCCGTGCCGCTCGGCGAGCACCGCGTCGATCGCGCCCCGAGCCCGCTCCACCTCCGCCCGGGCCGGGCCGAGCTCCTCGCGGGCGGCCTCCCGACGGGCCAGCGCCTCGAGGGACCCGCGGTCCGCCTCGTCCGCGGCGGTCTGGACCTCGAGGACCGATGGCGGCGTGGCGCTGCCGCCCACCGCCGACCGCCGCCCCACGACGTCACCATCTCTGGTGACGACCGTCACATTCGGACGACCGGCGAGCACCTGGGCGGCGACGTCCAGATCGTCCGCGACGACCGCGTCGGCGAGAAGTTCCCGCACCGCGGCGTCGAAACGCGGATCCGTGACCGTGACCAGCTCCAGCGCCGGCAGCGAGCCGGCCGGCAGCGGCTCGGCAACGCCCGGTCGCCGCCCCGGGTCCGCCGAATCCGCCGAATCCACGCCGCCCGCCGCATCCGCGGCAACCAGAGCGGCACGGCCGGCGTCAGCGCCGCGCAACCAGCGCAGCGCGGCGAGCGCGTCCTCGGACCTCCCCACGAGCAACGCGTCCGCCACCGGCCCCAGGGCGGCCGCGATCGCCGCCTGAGCACCCGGTGCGACGGTCACAAAGCTGGCGAGACGTCCGATGATCTCGATGGAGGCGTCGAGCGGAGGGAGCTCCACGACAGCCTCGGCTTCGCCGCGACGCGCCGCGCGGCCCTGCCGTTTCTTCCCCCCGCCACGCCCGCCTCGGTCGCCATCCGCCGACGCGCCCGCGGAAGCCGCCGGCTCCCCCGCCGGCAGCGACGGCAGCGACGGCGATGGCGATGGCGATGCCGCCGACCCGGACGCGGACTCGACCGCGGCGCGCAGCAGCGCGGTGGCGCCGTCAGCCGGAGCGAGCGAAAGCTCCAGCGCCTCCCGACGTGCCTGCCAGGAGGCACGATCGCGCTCCGCGGCCCGTTCGGCGTCCCGCAACGCCTCCAGGCGCTCGCTGGCGGCCTCGTGCACGGCGACCGCCTCGCTGTGCCGTTCCCCGAGCTCCTGGCGTGCCGTCTCGATCCGGGCCAGCTCGGTGTCGAGCGCCGCCCGGGACCCGGCCGTCTCCTCGTCCCGCGCGTGGGCCGCCTGCAGGGCCTCGGTCATCCGGATGATGTCGGCCTCGGCGGACGCGGCGCGCGATCGGGCCGCGTCCACCCGGCCGGCGAGTCGGGCGAGCCCTTCCCGGTGATCCGACGCGGCCTTCGCCGCCGCGAGAAGTGCCTTCTCCTCGTTCGCCACCTGCTCCTCAAGAGAGCCGCGACGGGCAACAACCTCCGCCAGCGTCTCGCGGTCCAGCTCCAGCCGCTCCGTCAGCGCCAGCTCCTGCTCCCGGACCGCCGTCGCCTCCTGCTCCAACTCGTCCGGATCGCGGCCGCTGCGGCTTTCCTCCGCGGCGCCCAGCAGCCGTGACCGCTCGGCCGCGAGGGATCTGCTCCCCCGCAACCGCTCCCGGACGGAGGCGAGGCCGTACCAGGTCTCGGCCGCCTGGGCCGCCTGGGGAACCACCGCGGCGAGACGAGCCTCCAGCTCCGCCTCTCGGCGCTGCCCATCGGCGAGCACGCGCTCGGTGCGGGCCACCCTGGCTCGCAGGGCCTCCTCGTCCGCCGCGTCGGTGACGACGGACGCCCGAGCCGTGGCGAGGTCGTCGGCGAGCAGGCGCAGCCGCGCGTCCCGCAGGCTCGCCTGGATCACGCCGGCCTTGCGGGCGATCTCCGCCTGGCGGCCCAGCGGGCCGAGCTGCCGCCGCAGCTCGGCGGACAGGTCCGTGAGACGGGTGAGGTTGGCGGCCATCGCCTCGAGCTTGCGAAGCGCCTTTTCCTTGCGTTTGCGGTGTTTGAGGACGCCCGCCGCTTCCTCGATGAACGACCTGCGGTCCTCGGGACGGGCATGGAGGACGGCGTCCAGCTGGCCCTGCCCGACGACGACATGAAGCTCCCGGCCGATGCCGGAGTCACTCATCAGCTCCTGGATGTCCAGAAGGCGGCAGGCCGTACCGTTGATGGTGTATTCGCTCTCGCCGCTGCGGAACATCAGCCGCCCGACGGTGACCTCGGAATACTCGATCGGCAACGCGCCGTCGGTGTTGTCGATCGTCAGTAGCACCTCGGCCCGGCCCAGAGCCGGGCGCGCCGGCGTGCCGGCGAAGATGACGTCGGACATCGTGCCGCCGCGCAGCGCCTTCGCGCCCTGCTCGCCCAGCACCCAGGCGATCGCGTCGACCACGTTGCTCTTACCCGAGCCGTTGGGGCCGACGACACAGGTGATGCCGGGCTCGAGGTGCAAGGTGGTCGAGCTCGCGAACGACTTGAAACCCCGCAGGGTGAGACTTTTTAGATGCACCGGGCTCCGGGCGGCGGACGGAACGAAAAAACCGTTACCGGACCGATGGTCCACCGGTCCACGACAAGATCAGCCCAACAACAAGATCATTCCCGGTTGGACCTGCTTATCGTACCGAGCGGCACCCGGAGCCTCGACGCGGCGCCCCGCACACAGGCGCACATGACGGTCATCCGGCGACCTGCCCACCGGATGCGACGCCCGCACCACGCCACGCGTCCGACATCACGCGCCAGGCACCAGGACAGCGCGCCTGCCAGGCGGGCAACGGGCCTGCCGAGACAGGGCGAACGGCACCCCGCCTCGACCAACACCTGCCAACACACCTCAGAACACCACATACAGGGCAACACGAGGACGCGCGAGCACCCACCCCGAGCCAGGCACAGCCCCTTCAAGCACAGCACTCACCCAAAAGGGTGCGCACCAGGGCATGAGGGAGCCCGCCCGGCAAGGAGGTCAAGGACCCTCACCGCGCTCAACCCTGTATGTGGGGCACCCGAAGTGCCCGGATGTGGAACTGCTTGTGAGCTCGGCTCAGGTGAGCGCGGGCTCGACCTCGAGTGCCCGGACGTCAGCGGGTACGTCAACCCCGTCGACGAGCGCCTCGTTCACTGCCCGTACGCGCGCGAGCTCAGCCTCGAGCTCCGCTACCCGGGCGCGAAGACGGCGTACCTCGTACGAGAGACGCATGTCGCTGCCAGAACCGACGTGGCCGAATAGGGCCTTCGCCATGGTGATGGTCCTCCACGATGAGTGACCTAGCGGGATGTGTGGGAGCGACGAGATCAGAACGATCAGAGTGCGCCCCAGAGAATGACCTAAGAATCCCACGTCAGGCCACCGAAAGTCAAGAGCATGCCACAAGGCCCACGTGCGGTCCCACGAACATCAGAAAATCCTCGCCCGCGAACACCCGACGGGACACATGGCGGGACCAGATGCAGCAGGTTCGTCCACGGTTCGGCATGTGGCGCCGGTGACACGCGGCTTGTTCCGCGCCGGCGGGCCGCCACGATCGGGCCCGTCACCAGCCACGATCATCCATGGACGCAGGGAAAGTCGCCGGGTGCGCACCAACCAGGCACATCAATGATCGACGGACGCGCCGTGATCACATGGTCTCGTTGGGCAAAAACACACTTCCGTCAACACGGGCTTCTCTGTGAAGTTCGACTCCGTTCGCACGGACGTCGCCGCGGATTGCTCGCTTGTTCAATCGACGGCGCCGCGCATCAACGTCGAAGGAAGCCCGCCAATCCACCACGTGCCTCACTCCACACGTGCTCGACACGGTCAGTTCGACCCGGTGTGTGCCCGGTCACAAGTAGGTCGAGGAGCGCCTCACAGGCGGCCCGGTCGCCTTCGGCGATCACCGCGACCGCGCCGTCGGGCAAATTCGTCGCAGACCCGGCAAGTCCGAGACGTCGCCCTTTGGTACGGACATAGTCACGGAACCCCACACCCTGAACCAGACCTTCGACCCGGGCGGTGAGGCGGACCACGTCCCTGCTGGAGGCGCCGTTCGTCGCGCGAATCTCGTTCATCGGAGCGGTAGGGTACTAGCCATTGTGGACACCATGTACATCGAGAGCGCGCAGCTCAACAGGGGCACCGAGGCCACCGTTCGCGTGGGGCCGGGGCAGGGGACGCCGTCGAACGGCACCACCATTGGTGACCATGTGCGCACGCCTGGGCGATCAGGCCGTCGCCGGTCGCTCGCGTGCGTGGCCGCCGTCTGTTCGATGGGTACCGCACTCCTGCTCTCCGGCTGTGGGCAGAACTTCTCCCAGGACGGAGGAGTGATCCCGGTTCCGCATGCCAGCACCGAGGGCATCCGGAGTGTCACGCCGGTCCCGGTACCGTCCGAAACCGTCATCGGCCCGGGCTACGCTCCGCCCCGCGGCGAGCGTCCGACCCAGACCGCGGTACCCAACCTCCCCGGCGGCAAGTTGTAGTGGGGCCTGGATCGGCGTGGCCGCCGCGGCCACGCCGACAGAGCTACTTCGCACCAAGAGCTACTTCACACCAGATCCACCGAACATCGGATCCACCGCGATCGGCTGGTTCGCTCGCGAGTACCTCCCGAGCAGCTCAGCCGATCTCCGGTCGTTCCTCCCGAGCAGCTCAGCCGATCTCCGGTCGTTCCTGCGTCGGCACCCGCCGGCCTTCCCCCAGATCCGCCCGCTGGCCGGCCTGGTAGCCGTCCCTGCCACCGGATCCTGAGAGCTGACGCGCGCGCGTCGTGCGCAGCCGCGGATAGACGCGGGCGAGATGCGCCTCGACGAGCCCTTCCCGGCTGGCCAGCACGACCGCGACCGACCTCTGTTCTCCCGCTCCGTCGGCCGCGGTTGTTCTGCCCTCGTTCTCAGCCCTCCTGCGTGCCGCCTCCTCCACGAGCGCGAGCCGATCACGCACCGCGACCGAGAAGCCGGCCATCCAGGATCGCCGGAAAGCTCGCGGATCTTCCCACACCGGCGGCCGCGCCGCCGCGAGACCGTGCGCCTGCTGCACGAGCAACGACGTGTACAGCATCTGGACGCGCTCGATATCCGCCGCCATCCCGAACAGGTGCGCGGTGTGCACGGTCCCGCCGACGCCGCTCGGCGCAGGCACTGTCCTGTGCACAAGGCGGCAGCCCAGCGGGTCCGCCACACTGGCCAACAGCGAGATCTTGTCCCGCGCGTAGGGCGCGTCCACGCTCATCACGACATCGCCCGCGACGGCGCCCGCCGGGGCACCGTCCTCGATGAGGGCACGGTCGATCCCGTACTGGGCGATGAGCTCCGCGGCCTTGGCGTTGTAGTTCTCCCGAGCCGCGTCAGGCAGGCCTTCGGCTTCCGCCATCGCCAGCAGCTTGCGCACCCGGCCGAGCAGAGCATCGGGGTTCATGGCGCCTCCGTCCATGGTCCTTCTCCGGCCTGGATACAGCCGGAGGAGAACACGCCTGTGGGACCTCGCCGAACCGGGCACGACCTTGTCGTCGTCAGCTCCCGGTCACGGCCATGGACGAGGCTGATTCGGATCGAACCTGCAACTATTTGATCAACACGCCTTCTTGATCAATATATCTCCCGAACGGCGCCCGCTCATATCGGGCCACGTTCACGTCGGGCCGACGATCGCGAGTCGGGTTATGTTCACGTCGGCCCGCACCCACCACGAACACACCATCATTGATCGAATGTGTGTTCGAAATCCTACCACCGAGCTCGGCGCGGACGCGGCTGGCACACCGGGCAGGTGTAGCTGGAGCGGTTCATGAACGCCTCGCGGCGGATGGGCGCGGCGCAGCGGGAGCACTGCTCGCCCTCGCGACCGTAGGCCTCCAGGGAGCGCTCGAACAGACCGCTCACGCCCTCGGTGGAGACATACAGCCGGTCGAAGGAGGTTCCCCCCGCGGCCAGGGCTGCCGTCATCACCGTACGGACGGCCTCCAGCAGACGGTTCGCCTCGGCGCGGGAGACCGTCTCGGTGGGGCGCGCGTAGTGCAGGCGGGCCGCCCACAGTGCCTCGTCGGCGTAGATGTTGCCGACGCCGCTGATCAGCGTCTGGTCGAGAAGCGCGCGCTTGAGACCGGTGCGGCGTCGACGAAGCGCGTCGACGAAGCGCTCGACGTCGAAGTCGGCGGTGAGCGGGTCGGGTGCGATGTGTGCGATCGAGGTCGGCAGGTCCGCACCGGAGACCACCGCCAGGCCACCGAACGTCCGTTGGTCGACGAAGCGGAGTTCGCGCCCGCCGTCACCGAAGCGAAACCGGACCCGGAGGTGAACCTGGTCCGGGCTGTCCGACGGGACCACAAGAAGCTGCCCGCTCATGCCGAGATGCCCCAGCAGTGACTCGCCCGCCCCGGCAGCCGCTGCCCCAGCAGCCGCTGCCCCAGCAGCCGCTGCCTCGACGGCCTCGGGCCCGGCAGCTTCGGGCCCGGCAGCTTCGGCGCCCTGCGGAGAAAGACCGAGCCACAAATACTTTCCCCGCCGGCACGCGGTGGTCACGGTCCGCCCGAGCAGGACCGCGGCGAAGTCTTCAGGGCCGGCGGCATGGCGGCGAACCGCCCGTGGGTGATAGACCTCCACGCCGTCGATCACGCGGCCGACCACACCCCGCTCCAGGCCGCGCCGGACGACCTCGACCTCGGGGAGCTCAGGCACAGCGGATCATCGGCGAACTCTGCGAAACCGGATCATCCTGCGTCGCCCGCACCGGCTGCAGGGTCGCGGCTGGTAGCACTCTCCGCGGCGGTACCGCCCACAGAGGCGCCTTCCGGGGCCGCCCCGTCTGCCTTGTCCGGCTGCGGCTCGCCGTCATCCGCGGCGGTGGCGCGCTTCTCCAGCATCGCGAAGGCCGTCGCCGCGGCACGCTGCTCGGCCTCCTTCTTGCTGCCGCCCTCGCCCTCGCCCAACACCTCGCCGGCGACCCGCGCGAAGGCCGTGAACCGCTTGGCGTGATCAGGGCCGGCCTCGGTGACCACATAGTCCGGCGGGCCGAGCCCCAGCAGCGCCGTCTGTTCCTGCAGCGACGTCTTCCAGTCCAGCCCGGCGCCGCGGCCGGCAGCCTCGTCCAGCAGCGGGTCGAAGAGTCGATGGACGAAGCCGGAGGCCACGTCAAGGCTGTTGGAGAGGTAGACGGCGCCGATCACCGCTTCCAGCGTGTCCGCGAGGATGCTCGGCTTGTCACGCCCGCCGGTGGCCTCCTCGCCCCGGCCAAGCAGCAGATACGGCCCGATGCCGGTCGGTCCGATGCGCCGCGCCACGTCGGCGAGCGCCCGCATGTTGACCACCGAGGCGCGCTGCTTGGCGAGCTGGCCCTCCGGGAGGTCGGGGTGGCGGCGGAAGAGCGCGGCCGTCACGATCAGGCCGAGCACCGCGTCGCCGAGGAACTCCAGCCGCTCGTTGGTGGGCAGGCCACCGTTCTCATAGGCGTACGACCGGTGAGTCAGCGCCCGATCCAGCAGCTCGGGATCGACGTCGACCTGCAGCGCCTCGACCAGCCCGTCCCGCGGCGGCGGAACCGACTGCACCCGGCTCATCGGGACAGCCCCGCCAGCTCCCGGCGCCGCTCGACCAACGTCGCCATGGCATCACGAACCGATCCGGCGAGCCCGGCACGCACCGCGCCGGCCGCCGCACCCACCGCCGCGGACAGATCGCCTGCCCGCCCGGGGCCGGCCGCGCACGGCCTGCCCACCTGGACGGCTGTACCGTCCACTCCCAGCACGATCATTCCCCCCTGAAGTTCCGAACCGACCGCCGGTGGTGAAGCCGGGTCCGACCCGACCCATGTCGACGCGGCACGCTGTCCCAGCGCGGCAAGCACGACATCGCCGGTGAAGCCGTCGGTCACGACGACGTCCACACCGGCCCCGGTTCGCAGCCTGTCGGCGGTCACCGGCCCGACGAAGTGCAGCCCGAGCGAGGAGAGCAGATCACCCGCGGAGCGCCGGAGCTGGTCCTGCAACGCCGGACGCGCCGACAGCAGACCGACCCGCGGACGGACGACTCCGTGGCAGGCTGTCGCGTACCGGGTGCCCGACAGGGCGAACTGGGCGAGCTCGTCGGCGGTCACGTCCACCGAGCCGCCCGCGTCGCACAGGACCACGGGAGAGCTCACGGAACCGAGGACGACCGCGGCGGCGGTTCGGGTCGCGCCCGGGACCAGGCCGAGCGTGAACCTCGCCGCGGCCAGCACGGCCTCCAACGGAGCAACCGACACCATCGCGTCAGCCTGCCCGTCCCGCACCAGCCGCGCCGCGACCCGCACGCCGGAGTCACGCCGCGCCCGAACCTCGCTCAACGCCTCCGGACCTGCCGCGACCCCGCGGGCCGCGTTGACCACCTGGCATCGCCCACCGGAGAGGACGCCACTCGCCACGAGCGCGGACTCGACACTGGCCGTGGGCGCCACCACGGTCAACGCCAGCCGCGGATCAAGATCGAGCGCCGTCGCAAGTTCATCGAGGAGGTCCTCCGGTGGAAGGCCCTCCCCGATCAGATCGACAGCTACGCGTGCCACACCGTGGTCAGACGTCCAGAACCTGGCGATCGTTGTAGCGGCCGCAGGTCGTGCACATCGTGTGCGGACGGATGACGTGCCCGCGCGAGCACTTCGCGAGCGTCGGCACCTTGGCCTTCCACTGCGCGCGACGGGACCGGGTGTTGCTGCGCGAGGTGCGCCGCTTCGGGACGGCCACTAGTCCTTCTCCTTGTTCTCGGTGATAGCGGGATCCTGGGCGAGACCGGACAGCGCCGCCCATCTCGGGTCCTGCCGGGTGTGGGAATGGTCCGGACCGACCTCGTCAAGACGAGCGCCGCAGTCGACGCACAGGCCTGCGCAGTCCGGCCGGCACAGGGGTGACAGCGGAAGGCTGAGCACCACCGCGTCACGAACGACCGGCTCGATGTCGACATGATCCTCGACGAGGACGCAGGTGTCGCCCTCGTCCTCGGTCTCGACGGCCCGCTCGGGGTAGTAGAACAGCTCCCTGATGTCGACGGACGTCGTGTCCGTGACCTCCTCCAGGCAGCGGGCGCACTCCCCGGCCAACGGCGCGGTCACCACGCCGCTCACCAGGACCCCCTCCATGACCGACTCGAGCCGCAGGTCGAGCCGCACAGCGGCACCCTCGGGCACGCGCAGAATCTCGGTGCCGAAGTCGGACGGCTGGACAATCGTGGTCTCGACACGACGAAGTGAACCCGGCCTACGGCCGAGCTCACGGGTGTCGAGCACATAGGGACCCCGGGGGGCACGCCGACGGGCTCGTTGTGTGGTCATGGCGGTCACAGCAGATGTTCTCACGTCACGGTCGTTATGGGACTGACCTGGGGGCGGGAGGCCGATCGTACCGATACCGACCGAACTGCCTCGGATCCAGCACAGAGATCACCCACCCTGATCCTCCCGACCGCTGACGCAAGCCAGCGGGAGCGGACCGGCTGACCGCCGGCCTGCCCGGCCCGGGATGAAGCGAACCAGGCCCGGTCGGAAGTACGCACCCACGTCACCGGGCACGGACTACCAGCGTATCCGATCGCGCCCACTCCCCCCGATCGGCGCTCCGGCACCGTGGGGCAGGCAGCCCGAATGGTCAGGCCGAGGTCAGACGAACATGACCGGTCATGCCACCGCGGGCCGCCGGGACACCGGCCCAACGCTCGGCTCCGGAGGCGAAGGCGGCGCCCGGGCCGCCATAGGACATCCGGGAGATCCCTGACGGCTCGCCGCCCTCGCCGTCGAGGACGTCGCCAGCCATCGGCCGTTCCGCCTCGTCGCCTGCCGCACCCGCGTGAACCGCACCAGCGTGGACGGGGACCGCACCGGCCGGGGCCGGGTGGCCGGGCGCACCGACGGCCGCCGCGGTCGCGACCGCACCTCGCGACGCGAGCCGCTCCCGCCCTCGGGCCACCGACGCCAGGGTGCGGTCGAGCAGTTCCTCGAATCCGGCCAGCTTCCCGTCGACATACGAGTCGATCTGGCTGCGCATGTCATCCGAGGCCTGACGGGCGGCCGTCATGATCGCTGCGGCGTCGGACTCAGCCCGCACGACCACGGCACTGCCCGAGGCCAGCCGCGCGCCCTCCCGGCGGCCGTCGGCGACAATCGCCGCGGCCCGCCGATGCGCGTCGTCGATGATCGCCTCGCTCTCCAGCAGGACCCGGTCGGCGTCGGCCAGCCGCTCGGGCAGCCGCGCCCGGAGATCCTCCAGAGCCTCCAGCAGCTCGGCCCGGTTGAGCACGCAGGACGCCGACAGCGGCATCGCTCGCGCCCCCTCGACCAAGACGATGATCAGATCGAGGCGCTCAGCGAGATCATCCATGAGCGGTAGGTTACGACCAGCCGACGAATCACCCAGTAGCGACACTCCGCTAACGCACACGGTCAGACCACGATGCCCCAGAAGTCCTACTTCGACGTCGGGTAGCGACTCGACGCCATCCGGTGACGGGCTCGCGGGCCCGCGTAGGCGCGAGCCCGCGAGCGGAACACGGCTACAGGCCGGAACGGTCCCGCAGGCCCTTGAGCACGACGTCGGGAACCAGCCCGGAGACGTCGCCGCCGTACCGTGCGACTTCCTTGACCAGACTCGACGAAAGGAACGCGTACTGCGGATTGGTGCTCATGAACAGCGTCTCCACACCCGCCAGGGAATGGTTCATCTGCGCCATCTGAAGCTCGTAGTCGAAGTCACTCACCGCACGCAGACCCTTGACGATCGACTGAATGCCGCGCACCCGGCAGAAGTCGACGAGCAGGCCATGTGACGACTCGACGATGATGTTGGTTGGTGCGGCCGGATGTACGGCGACCGCCTCCCGGATGAGATCCATCCGTTCATCGACAGTGAACAGGTTGGCCTTCGACTTGTTGATCAGAACGGCGACGACGACCTCGTCGAAGAGCCGGCTGGCTCTCACGATGATGTCGAGGTGACCGTTGGTGATGGGGTCGAACGATCCGGGACAGACTGCCCTCCTCATGATCGATTACCGTACCAGAGGACCCCCTCTCCGTACCTGCGCTCACGGAGCGCCACAAGCCCGTCGGGCCAGGCCACAGGCCCGCTCCGAGCAGCGCGTTCGACTACGCAGATGCCCCCCGCGGCCACCCAGCCGCCGCTGGCCAGCCGGCCGAGCACGACGCCCAGCTCGGCATCGGCCAGGGCGTAGGGCGGGTCGAGAAAGACCACGTTGTAGGGAGCGGTCGGCGGCACCTCCACCACCCGGGCGACCGCGGCGCGCACCACCTCGGCCCCGGGCAGGCCCAGTGCCTCGACATTGCGGCGCAGGATGCGGGCGGCACCCGCGTCACGATCCACCAGAAGGGCATGTGCCGCGCCACGGGACAACGCCTCCAGGCCGACCGCGCCAGAACCCGCGTACAGGTCCGCCACCCGGGCGCCGGCCAGATCGACCAGCGTGCCGAGGGTGTTGAACAGGCCCTCCCTCGCCCGGTCGGAGGTCGGCCTGGTGCCGGTGCCCGGTGGCACCTCGAGGCGACGCCCGCCAGCACTGCCGCCCACGATCCGTGTCATTGAACCTTTTCCATCGTCGATGTTCGATGATCCCGGAAACAAGATCCCGGGCTTCGGGCTGCCTCTGCTACCGAGCAGGACCTGAGGGCTTTGGTCGCCACAACGACCAGAACCTCGGATTCTCGAGCTGTGGCTCCGGGCTTCCGCCGCTGCCGTGAAAGATCTGAGGATCGTGGTCGCCAGAACGACCCGATTCCTCAGGTCTTCGAACTGCGGAAAAGGTTCACCGAGGATCAGCCCTTTTCCAGGAAGGCGGCGCTGGTCTCGTCCAGGGCGTCAGCAAGCAGGCGGTGCAGCGCGGGCAGCGACTGCAGCTCTGGATCCGCCGCGACGATGGCACCGGCCTCCTCGCGCGCCGACCGGATGAGGTCCTCGTCCCGCAGAAGCTCGAGCAGACGCAGGGAGCGCCGGCCACCCGACTGGGCCGCGCCCAGCACGTCGCCCTCCCGCCGCTGGGCCAGGTCGAGCAGCGCCAGCTCGGCGCCGTCCGAGGTGGAGGCGACCGCCCGCAGCCGCTCGGCGGCCGGTGCCGTGGCGTCGACGCAGGTCTGGAGCAGGCAGATGCCCGGAGCACTGCCCCGCCCCACCCGGCCGCGGAGCTGGTGCAGCTGGGACACGCCGAACCAGTCGGAATCAAGAATGATCATCACGGTCGCGTTCGGCACGTCCACACCGACCTCGATCACCGTCGTCGCGACGAGAACATCGACCTCACCCGCGGCGAAGCGGGTCATCACATCGTCCCGGGCCGCCGCGGGCATCCGCCCGTGCAGGCCCTCGACCCGCACCCCGGCGAGCTCACCCGCGACCAGCCGGGGCAACGTCTGCGCGACCGTGGCGCCGACCCGCTCACCACCGTCACGCGGCCCCTGGCCACCCGCCTGACCCGGCTCGCCCGGTTCCGGAGGCGCCGGCTCCTCCGTTCCCGCCGGATCCCCGGCGCCCGCCGGGCCCTCACCGACCCGAGGGCACACCACGTACGCCTGGTGCCCCGCGGCGACCTCCTCCCGCACCCGCCCCCACATCCGGCCCATCAGCACGGTGTTCACCGCCGGCACCACGAACGTGGAGATCGGCGAACGCCCGGACGGAAGCTGGTTCAGGACGGAGACCTCAAGGTCACCGAAGACGGTCATCGCGACGGTTCGCGGGATCGGGGTCGCCGTCATGACCAGCAGGTGCGGTGGGCGTCGGCCCCGGGAACGAAGCTCGTCACGCTGCTCGACGCCGAACCGGTGCTGCTCGTCGACCACGACCAGCGCGAGGTCGTGGAAGGTGACGCCCGCACCCAGCAGCGCGTGCGTGCCGACGACGAGACCGACGCTCCCGTCGGCGATCGCGGCGAGCGTGTCCCGCCGGGCCCGCGCGGGCATCGACCCGGTGAGCAGCGCAACCCGCGTCGCCGGGCCGCTCACCCCGAGCTCGCCGGCCCGGGCCTGATCACCGAGCAGCCTGAGCAGGCTCCGGTGGTGCTGGGCCGCGAGCGTCTCGGTGGGGGCCAGCAGAACCGCCTGGCCGCCCGAGTCGACCGCGAGCAGCATCGCCCGGACCGCCACCACCGTCTTGCCGGAACCGACCTCCCCCTGCAGGAGGCGGTGCATCGGGACCGCCTTCGCCAGCTCCGCGGCGATGGTCTCGCTGACCTCCCGCTGGCCGTCGGTGAGAGCGAAGGGCAGGCTCGCGTCGAACGCGTCGAGCAGCCCGCCGGCACGGCCGGGCCGGGGCTGGGTGGCGACCAGCTCCACCCGCCGCCGCCGCTGGGCCAGCGCTATCTGGACGACCAGGGCCTCGTCCCACTTGAGCCGGGTGCGGGCGACGGCGACGTCGCCGCGGGTGCCGGGCCGATGGATGAGCTGGTAGGCACGCGCCAGGCCCACCAGCCGGTGCCGGGAACGGACGGACTCCGGCAGCGGATCGGTCAGCCCACGGAGCGAGTCGAGGACAAGCCGCAGGCAACGGGCGATCTTCCAGCTGGTGAGCTTCGCCGTGGCCGGATAGATCGGGACCAGCGCGCCGGCGAAGTCAGCCACCGCCGAGGCCTGCTCGCCGAGCTCACCCGCGACATCATCGCCGCCAACGCCCACGCCGAGCTCGCCGAGCTGGCCACCAGCCGCTCCGAGCTGGCCATCGCCCGCGTCGTCGTCGGAGTCCGGCCCGTCGATCATGTGCACTTCCGGGTGGATCAGCTGACGGCGGCCGCGGAACTCGGCGACCTTGCCCGCGAACAACGCCGTGGTGCCGGGCGTGAGTGCCTTCGCACGCCACTGCTGGTTGAAGAAGACGAGGGAGAGCTCACCTCGGCCGTCGGTAACGGTGATCTCCGTGCGGCCGCTCTCGCGCCGGCGGTTGCTGGTGTTCCAGTCCGCCCGGGGCTTGTGCTTCACCACCTTCGTCACCCGCGCCTGGACCGTGGCGATCTCACCGACCACAAGACCGTCCAGGTCGGTGAGCTCCCCGCGCTCGTGATAGCGCCGCGGCAGATGGTTCAACAGGTCGCCGACGGTCGCCAGGTCGAGTTCGTCCGCGAGCAGCGACGCGTGTTTCGCGCCCAACACACTCTTGAGCGGCGTGTCCAGATCGAGCACACCTCAGATAGTGCACCGCGCCACCGACACTCTCGGCTGCCGACAGCTCACGGGGACGCCGACGCCTGGACGCGGACCCACCCCACGGAACGCCGCGGCCGGCGCCGACCTGCTCCAGGCGCCCGGCCTGCGCGGCCCACGGCGACCCGGAACGGCGCGGCTAGGGTAGCCTCACAGTCGACTACAGGCTAGAGCGGTCGGTGACTCCCGGCCATCGTGATTGACGGAGTGTTCTCGTGTCTTCGGTGTGTGACGTCTGCGGCAAGGGGCCGGGCTTCGGCATGTCGGTCTCCCACTCCCACCGGCGCACCCGCCGTCGCTGGAACCCCAACATCCAGACTGTTCGTGCGATGGTCGGCCGCACCCCCAAGCGGCTCAACGTCTGCACCTCGTGCCTGAAGGCGGGCAAGGTCACCCGCGGCTGACCACAGCCGAGACTCCGACGGGCGCGCGTCACGGCGCGCGACCGTCCGGTTCCGGTCGCGGATCGCGGCCGAGCGCATTGGTGGATCACGGCTTCTTCCGGTGACGGATCGCGGCTGGGCTGGCACAGGCCAACTCGCCGGCCCGACACGGATCTCACCCGGCATGACGCGGGCCGCGGGCCACCCCCGGGGTCCTTCGTGCGATGCCGGATGGCATCCGTTACTGTCCCGGCATGGGAGCCTCCACTCGCAGGGTTCGACTCGTCCTGCTGTTCGGCGGGCGTAGCACCGAGCACGCCATCTCGTGTGTGTCGGCCGGCGGAGTCCTGCGGGCTCTGGACCGGTCCCGTTATGACGTGATTCCGGTCGGCATCGACCCCGAGGGCCGCTGGGTGGTGCTGCCCGAGGACAGTCCCGTCCTCACCGCCGTCAGCGCGGACCTGCCCACCGTGAACGCGGCGGACGGCATCGAGGTCACGCTCACCCCGGATCCGACCAGGCCCCGGCTGCTCGTGTCCGACCCGTCCTCGCCGCTGCGCGATCTGGGGACCGTCGACGTCGTCTTCCCCCTCCTGCACGGCCCGTTCGGCGAGGACGGCACCATCCAGGGCCTGCTGGAAATGAGCGGCCTGCCCTATGTCGGTTCCGGCGTGTTCGCCAGCGCCACCTCCATGGACAAGCAGCACATGAAGCGCATCCTCGCCGCCAGCGGGCTGCCCGTCGGCCCCTACACGGTCGTGCGGCCCGGGCAGACGCTCTCGGAGACCGAACGCGAGCGGCTCGGGCTGCCGGTCTTCGTCAAGCCCGCACGCGGCGGCTCCAGCATCGGCATCAGCCGGGTGGACGCCTGGGCGGATCTCGACACCGCGTTCAAGGCCGCCCGGTCCAGTGATCCCAAGGTGCTCGTGGAGGCGGCGATCGTCGGCCGCGAGATCGAATGCGGTGTGCTCGACCGACTCGACGGCTCCGGGCCCGAGGCCAGCGTGCCCGCCGAGATCACCGTGACGTCGTCTGCGGGGTTCTACGACTTCGAGGCCAAGTACGTCTCCGACGGGGCTCGCCTCGACGTACCGGCCCAGCTGCCCGACGAGCTCACCGAACGGGTGCGTGCCACGGCGACGGCTGCCTACGAGGCCCTCGACTGCGCCGGCCTGGCCCGTGTCGACATGTTCGTCACGCCCGCGGGCGACATCGTTCTCAACGAGGTCAACACCATGCCCGGGTTCACCTCGACCTCGATGTTCCCGCAGGTGTGGGCGGCCAGCGGTCTCGACTTCGCAGCTCTCACCGACCGCCTCGTCCAGCTGGCCCTGCGCGATGGTTCCGGGCTGCGCTGAGACCTCGGTCGTGGGCCACCACCGAGGTCTCAGCACGACGGTGCCGGTCGGCGCACCTCGTGCCGATCGTGACCGCCGCTCTTCGGCTAACCCTCCGTGCCCGCGGTGGGCTCGGTGTGCTCCCGCACGGCCGGCGCCAGCGCGACCAGGACCTCGAAGGCCTGTTGGCCCGCCGGCAGTGTCAGCACCACCTGGGGGGTCCTGGTCGGCGTCGAGTACCTGATCCGGTCACCGAGGGCCTCGGTGAACCAGCCGACCTCGTCGATCGCGGAAAGCACCGTGGTCGGCCGGTAGCTGGCCGCGACACCTGTTGCACCACAGGTGAGAACAGCATCCGGCTTCGCTCCGTAGGCGGCCGCGCTGTCGACGGGAGGCTTCACCTCCCGGCGATCCAGGCCTGCGCCGAGCGAATCGGGCAGCGCCGCGATCAGCGCGGCGCAGGCCGCCTGGTCTCCGACCGCCGGGGTCGGTGCCCCGGTGATCGAAACCGGCCCCGGACCACCGCAGGAAACGGACACCGCCCCGGCGACGACGAGCGGACCGGCGAGGCGGAACAGACGAAGCCGCGGCCTCCCTGTCACGCGCTCTCCTCCGGCCCCACGGGCCCAGGGAACCCTGGTGACGGGCAGTCTCGCTGCCCTGGGGAGCCTGCCCTCAGAAGTGGACCACCGGACATGTCAGCGTTCGGGTGATGCCGTCCACCGACTGGACCCGGGACATCACCAGCTTGCCGAGGTCGTCTACGCTCGACGCCTGCGCGCGGACGATGACGTCGTACGGACCGGTGACATCCTCGGCCTGGGTGACCCCCGGGATCTGCTCGATCTCCTTGGCCACCGCCGCCGATTTGCCGACCTCAGTCTGGATAAGGATATACGCGTGTACCACAGACGCTCCCTCGTCGGACGTCGACAGCCCGTCGAGCAGACACGGGCTGACAGAAGGTAACAGGCAAACGGGCCGGATGAGAGGGTCTGAGGCGAGGAATTTGCTCTGATCGCCCGACTGGCGCGGAGGAACCGCACTCCACGGGCGGCGAACTCGGCCGTTCCAGGCCTCTTACGCCCGCTTTGGCCCTCACTGTGAGGATCCCCACGCATGACCCCAGCAGTACCGCCGGATGCCGCCCCGCCGCGGGTGCTGACCATCGCCGGCTCCGATTCCGGCGGCGGCGCTGGCATCCAGGCGGACCTGAAGACGATGCTCGCACTCGGTGTGCATGGCATGAGCGCCGTTGTGTCGGTCACCGCACAGAACTCGGTCGGCGTGCACGGCGTCTGGGACCTCCCTCCTGAAGCGGTCCGGGCGCAGATCCGCGCCGTCACCGAGGACATCGGCCTGGACGCGGTCAAGACGGGGATGCTCTCCTCCGCCGCCCTCGTCGAGACCGTGGCGCAGGAGCTGGCCACGATGTCCGTGCCGAGCGTCGTCGACCCGGTCGGCGTCTCCAAGCACGGCAACCCGCTGCTGGCCACCGACGCGGTGGACGTCCTGCGTCGCGAGCTGCTGCCCCGCGCCACCATCGTCACCCCGAACCTGGACGAGGTGCGACTGCTGACCGGCGTCGACGTCGTCGACGAGACGGGCCTGCGCCGCGCCGCCGACGCCCTGCTGGCCCTCGGGCCGACCTGGGTGCTCGTCAAGGGCGGCCACCTGCCCGGCGACGCGGTCGATCTGCTCACCGACGGCTCAGCCAGCTACGAGCTGCGCTCTCCTCGTCTGCCCCGCATCCACACGCATGGCACCGGCTGCACTCTCGCCTCGGCGATCGCGGCCCGCCTGGCCTGCGGTGATGACGTACCCTCCGCGGTCAGGGCCGCCAAGACCTACGTGACCGGGGCGCTCGCCGCGGGCTTCCCCCTCGGGGCGGGCATCGGCCCGGTGGACCACGCCTACCTGACCCGGCGGCCGGCCCAGGCCCTCGGCCCCACCCGCGAGACCGAGCCGGCGGAGCCCGTGAGACCAATGGCGTCGTCTGATTGAATCTCCCCGACTTCAAGTACCAGGTGCACAGCAGAGCGCGACGCACCATGAGATGTGACGAACCTTGCATTCTTGCACATCCGACCCATCGCCGTGGAGGCACCTCGTGAGGGAAACCGGTTCCGGTCTGACCACTCCCGCGGGTTCGGGCGACAGCACCGTTTCCGGCCCCGGCGCGGCTGCCGGCAGGCACCCCTTCCCGGACCCGCACTGGTACACGATCGCCGGCGGCGCACCGCTCACCGGCTCCGTCGAGGTCTCCGGAGCCAAGAACTCGGTCACCAAGCTCCTCGTCGCCACCCTGCTCACTCCGGAGCCGTGCACCCTCACCAGGGTCCCACGCATCGTCGAGGTGGACGTCGTCCTCGGCATGCTGGCGGAGCTGGGGACGCAGGTCGAATGGCTGGACGCGCAGACGGTGCGGGTGGCGACACCGACGATCGTCGACGCCTCCCTCTCGGAGGCCTACTCCGGCGTCAACCGCATTCCCATCCTGATGATGGGTCCGTTGCTGCACCGGGTGGGCGAGGCCGTCGTCCCGCTCCCCGGCGGGTGCCGCATCGGCAAGCGCCCGGTCGACTTCCACCTGGTCGGGCTGCGCGCCATGGGTGCCGAGATCATCGAGCAGCTCCGGTCCGTCGAGGTCAAGACGCTCGGCCTGCACGGGGCGCAGGTAACCCTGCCGTTCCCGAGCGTCGGGGCCACGGAGAACCTTTTGCTGGCCGCGGTCCGGGCCAAGGGCACCACGGTGATCTCCAACGCCGCGGTGGAACCCGAGATCATCGACCTGATCCTTTTCCTGCAGCAGATGGGCGCGCTGGTCGATGTCGAGGTCGACCGCACGATCGTGGTGCAGGGTGTCGAGTCGCTGCACGGCGCGCACCACGCCCCGATCCCGGACCGGATCGAGGTCGCGTCCTTCGCGGCCGCGGCGGTCGCGACGAACGGCCGGGTGGACGTCGTGGGAGCACGCCAGGAGCACGTGGCGACGTTCCTGAACCACCTGCGCCGCCTGGGCGGGGAGTTCGAGGTCAGCCAGCACGGCCTGACCTTCTACCGGGCACGTGAGCTCACCGCCACCCATGTGCAGACCGACGTCCACCCGGGCTACATGACCGACTGGCAGCAGCCGTTGACGGTGCTGCTCACCCAGGCCAAGGGTGCGTCGGTCATCCACGAGACGATCTACGAGGACCGGTTCGGCTACACCCGCCAGCTCAACGAGATGGGTGCCGACATCGCACTGTCCACCAGCTGCCTCGGTGGCAAGGCCTGCCGGTTCGCCTCCCGGGACTTCGAGCACTCGGCCGTCGTCAGCGGGCCGACCCCGCTGCGCGCCGCCGATCTGGAGATTCCCGACCTGCGGGCCGGCTTCGCCTACGTGATGGCCGCCCTGGTCGCCGAGGGGTCGAGCCTGATCCGCGGAACCCGCTTCCTGGAACGCGGCTACGAGGACCCGGTCGGGAAGCTGCGTTCGATCGGCGCCCTGATCGAGACCCGGCCCGCGGACGCCGTCCAGCCCACGCCGCCGGCCACGGCCTCCTGACCAGGCGTCGGAGTGGGCACGACCGAGATCGCCGCCTGAAGATCATGGGATTTTGGTTGTCCTGACGACCAAAATCCTCAACGCTTGCTCGGTAGCAACGGCTGCCCGAGGCTCGGGATCTCGCGACGGGCACTCCGGCGACCAAGATCCTCAGACCTTGGTCGCCAGCAGCAGCGGCAACGGCTCGCAGTGGCAACGGCAACGGCAGCACCGCCCTCGCTGCTAGCGGGGGCGGTACTCCGGGCCGGGCTCGTGGCTCATCAGGTCCTTGACGGCCTCCAGCGGTGGCAGGCCCTCATAGAGCACCCGCTCGACCTGGCGGGTGATCGGCATCGACACTCCGAGGCCTTCGGCCAGCGCCAGCAGCGGCCGGCAGGACCGCACGCCCTCGGCGACCTGGAGCTGCTGCGCCAGCACCTGCTCCAACGTCATCCCACGGCCGAGCCGCTCACCGAAGGTCCGGTTCCGGGAGAGCGGGGATCCGCAGGTGGCGACCAGGTCACCGAGCCCGGCGAGCCCGGCGAACGTCATCGGCTCGGCGCCGAGCGCGGCGCCGAGCCGCATCGTCTCGGCCAGCCCGCGGGCGATCAGCGAGGCCTGGCTGTTGGTGCCGAAGCCCATGCCCTCCAGCATCCCGGCCGCGAGGGCGATCACGTTCTTCACCGCCCCGCCGAGCTCGCAGCCGACGACGTCGCCGTTGGTGTAGGGCCGAAGGTAGGGCGTCCAGCAGGCGCTCTGGACCTGGTGCGCGGTGGCCGCCGAGGAACTGGCCACCACGGTGGCGGCGGGGTGCTCGACGGCGATCTCGCGCGCCAGGTTCGGACCGCTGACGACGGCGATGCGATCGGGGCCCACGCCGGCCGTCTGCGCGATCACCTCGCTCATCCGGTGGCTGGTGACGGCTTCCATGCCCTTCATCAGGCTGACGTAGACGGCCCCCGGCCCCACCATCGGCGCCCAGTCGAGCAGGCAGGACCGCAGCGCGTGCGACGGCACCGCCAGAACCACCAGTTCGGCGTCACGCAACGCCTGTTCCGGCCGCACCGTGGCGCGCACCTGGTCAGGAAGCCGGACGCCGTCGAGGTACCGGGGGTTCACATGACGGCCGTTGATGGAGTCCGCGACCTCCCGGTCCCGGGCGACCAGAGTGACGCGCGCACCCGCGTCGGCCAGCACCTTCGCGAAGACCGTGCCCCAGGAACCCGCGGTGAGCACCGCCGCGCGCCTCACCGCCGCTCCCCCGGCGCGGCCGGATCCCCGCCGACGCCGCCACCGGGCGCCAGGTCCCGGGGCTGTGCCAGCTCCCGGCTCGGGTTCGGGTACGCAGCGGCCGGGGCATCGGGCTGGACGGGAAGGACCTGATCGAGCCCGGGGCGCCGCGGGCACGGTTCGCCGCGCAGACGCTCCAGCTCGACGAGCAGATCCGCCATCACCGCGTCGGTCACCTCACGTAGCAGCCGCGCGCTGTCGGCGCCGCCGTCCACAGCCGCACCAGCCGTGGCCTCAACGCTCACAGCCGCACCACCCGTGGCCTCAACGTCCACCACCTCAACGTCCACGGCCTCAACGCCCGCGGCCTCACCACCGGCAGCATCGCCACGGCCCGTCGCCCCGTTTCCAGGCAGCATGCGGGACCGTTCGGCGAAACGAGCCAGATCCACAGCTCTCCCAGCATGAATCCGGATCTCCGGGCGGCGGAGCGGCCGCAGCCGGCGGTCCTTTCCCCAGATCTGTTGTGCACCCCACTGGGCCACCGGGATGACCGGCGCGCCCGTGGCGAGGACCAGTCTCGCCACACCGGTGCGGGACCTGCTCGGCCAGTAGTCCGGATCGGTGGTGATCCCACCTTCCGGATAGATGACCACGGCCCGCCCGGCCCGCAGCGCGGCGATCGCGTCGCGCAAGGCATCCTGCGCGCTCGGATCCCGGCGGTACACCGGAATCTGGCCGGCACTCGCCAGCACGTGGCGCAGGATCGGAACCTCCCACAACTCGCTAGTCGCCATGAACCGGGGGTTACGCCCGGTGGCATACACATAGTGCGCGAGCAGGGGTGGGTCCACCGTCGAGAGGTGGTTCGCGACCAGGATGACACCACCCGAAGCGGGGATGTTCTCCTGACCGGACCAACGCCGCCGGGTCAGCAGTCGCGAGAGCGGCAGGATCATTGCCGCGGCGAGTGTGATCCCGGGGCCGCCCCGCCACGGTCGTCTCATGAACGCGAAGTCTTGCTCAGCGCCGGGAAGCCTGTCGAGTTCGTCGCGCGGTGGCGGGACACGGACCCGCGCGAGGCCTACGCCACCGATCGTACGTTCCGGCCGCGTTCGGACCGATCCGGGCGCCTTTGCCCGGCCCGAGCCAGCCGCCGGACGCGTCGCGGGCAGCCACGCGGCGTCAGCCGCGCCGGCCGGCCCCGGGGGCAGCCCCAGCCCGCCACGGCGCCTTCGCCGCTCCCGATGGCCTATCGTCTGCGCTGTGCAGTCCGCCGAGACGATGCCGCCATGGGTCGTGCTGGTACCGCTGAAACCGCTGCAGGCCGCGAAGTCCCGGCTCGACCATCCCGATCGCGGCGCGCTGGCCCTGGCGATGGCGCTGGACACCACCGCGGCCATCCTCGACGTCGACGCCGAGGTGGTGGGCTCGGTCATCGTCGTCACCGACGACCCTTCGGCCCGCGAAGCCCTGGCCGACCTCGCGAAGGCGTACCCCGCCGCCACGTCCACGTCCACGTCCACGTCGGTGGCAGTGGCGGTGGACGTCGACGTCGACCTCCACCGCCCCGGCAGGCCCGACGGATCCGTGAGGCGGGTGGGACGTCTGCTGGTAGCCGCGGACGAGCCGCGCAGCGGGCTTAACCCGGCGTTCGCGCATGCCGCGGCACTCGCCCGGCGGCTGCATCCGGGATGGGGGACGGCGGCCCTCTCCGCGGACCTGCCCGCGCTGCGGCCACAGGAGCTGCGCCGTGCGCTGACGGTCGCGCCGTCGACCGGCCACGCCGTGCTCGCGGACGCCGTCGGCACCGGCACCGTGCTGCTCAGCGCGGCGCCCGGCACCGAGCTGCGCCCGCGGTTCGGGTCAGGCAGCTTCCGGGCGCACCGCGACGCGGGAGCCACCGACCTCACCGGGATCCTGCGCGACCAGGTTCCCGGGCTGCGCCGCGATGTCGACACGGTCTCCGATCTGGCTGACGCCCGCGCACTCGGGCTGGGCCCGGCGACGAGGCGGGTGCTGAAGGCCGACCCGTCGCCGCGCAGCGCGGCGTGAGCACCCCGCGCGCCGCGGCGGTCTCCCGCGGCGGGCTCGACGAGCTCACGGTGGTGAGCCTCGCCCACATCCATGATCCGGCGACGACGCCGATCTTCCCGGGGGACCCGGAGTTCACGCTGACCACCGCGGCGACGATCAACGAGGACGGCTACTACCTGCAGCAGGTGAGTTGCGGTGAGCACACCGGAACGCACTGGGGGGCACCCGGCCACTTCGAGCCCGGTGGCGCCCTCGCCGACGACCTCAGCCCCGCGGACCTCTTCCTGCCCGCCGTGCGGGTCGACGTCCGGGCCGCCGCGGCCGCGGACCCCGACTACCGGGTGACGCTGGGCGACCTGGCGGCCTTCGAGCGCGAGCATGGCCGGATTCCCGCCGGGGCCGCCGTCATCGCCTGGACGGGCTGGGCCGACCGCTGGGGCACCCCCGCCTACGCGAACCTGGACCGGCACGGCCGCCTGCGCCAGCCGGGCTTCGGCCTGGACGCCGTCCGCTGGCTGATCGGCACCGGACGGCTCGGGCGACGGGGCGCTCTGGGCTCGGACACCTTCGGCCCGGATCCGGGCTCGGACGAGACATTCGCGGTCTCCAGGGAGCTCTTCCACGAACACCGCATATCCCTGGAGAACCTGACCAATCTCGCGGCGCTTCCCCCAGCCGGTGCCTGGGTGCTGGCCGGGGGCACCGTCAACCGGGCCGGCTCCGGCTCCGCCGCCACGGTGTTCGGCCTGGTCCCGCCCCGCCCGCGCGACGGCGGCCGGCGCAGGCGAACCACACGAACCATCCGCCATCAGGATGGTCGACGCCACCGCTGATCCGCCGGGAAGGTGGCCGCGGGCCCCCCGCTCGGGATCGTGACCGTGGGCTCCTCGATCGTGGCCAGCCCTGACAGCGGCCCCGGCCGGGCGAAGAGGAAGCCCTGACCGAGCTCGCAGCCGAGCCGGTCCAGCTCCACGAGCTGGGCCTCCCGCTCGATGCCCTCGGCGATCACGACCGCGCCCAGTGAATGCGCCACGTCGATCATCGATCGACGCAGGTTGGAGTACCGGCTGCCGTCCATCGGCGGGTCGATGAGCGTGCGGTCCAGCTTGACGACGTCCACCGGCAGCCGGTGCAGCACAGCCAGGTTCGTGTTGCCCGCGCCGACGTCGTCCAGCGCGATCGTCACCCCGAGCTCCTTGACCTCCGTCAGGACGTCCGCCGCCGCGGCGAGGTCGGTGATCCGGCTGGTCTCGGTGACCTCGACCACGAGGCGCCGCGGGTCGAGACGGCTCGCGGCGAGGACCCTGGCGACCGTGTCACGCAGCCGGGTGTCACCGATCCGGCTGGCCGAGACGTTCACGTGCAGGCGCAGTTGGGAACCGGTCGGGTAGGCGAGGGCGACCTCGGTGCAGGCCCGGGTGAGCACCAGGTCGTCCAGGAGCCCGACCATGCCACCGCTCTCCGCGGCGGCGACGAACGTGCCCGGGGAAACCGGACCGCGGCCCGGGTCCGTCCACCGTGCCAGCGCTTCCAGGGCCACCGCCCGCCCGTCGCGAAGCCGGACGATCGGCTGGTAGTGGACGTCGAAGCCGGCGGAGCTCCCGCCGCGGCGCAGGGCGGTCGCCAGCGCGTCCGCGAGGTGTGCACCGGCCTCGGGTGAGGCCATCCCGGGGCGGTAGGTCACCAGCCGGTCCCGGCCCGAGCATTTCGCCACCTGCACGGCGGTCTCCGCATGCCGCAGCAGTGCCTCCCCCGTCTCGTGCGTGCGGCGGGCGACGGCGAGTCCGGCACTGGCGCGGATCGACCGCTGCCGGCCACCGAACGACACCGGGCGGCGCAGCGCCGCCAGCACCCGGGCACCCACGACCTCGGGTGACTCGCCACCACCAGCCATGAGCACCGCGAACTCGTCCGACCCGATGCGGGCGACGAGATCGGTCGCGCGGACGCAGTGCAGCAGCCGCTGCGCGACCGTGCGCAGCAGATGGTCACCGGCCGCGGGCCCGAGGCTGTCGTTGAGAACGCTGAAGTCGTCCAGATCGCAGTACAGGATGGCGATATCGGCACCGGGCCCGGCCCCGGACGCGGATCCCGACCCGGCACCCGACCCCCGACCCGCGGCCCGCCGGCGGTCGGACAGCAGCCCGCGCAGCCGGTGCTGGAACAGAACTCGGTTGGGAAGCTCGGTCAGCGGGTCGTGGAACGCACGATGGTGCAGCTCCCGTTCAGCGGCACGGACCCGCAGCACGAGCCGACGCCCAGCTCGGGCAGCCTCCAGACGATCCGCGACCATCCCGGTCGCCAGGGCCGCTGCCAGCCCGATCTCGACGCCGTCGGGCCGATGGCCGCTGGCCACCCCGGTGAGCACGACCGCGGTCGCGGCCCCGGCCAGCAGCGTCGGCACCACGAGGAGTGTCCGGCCCTCCGCTCCGTCGCCACCATCGGCGAGCGCGAGGCCGGCCTGCCCGCGCGGCATGACGCCGGCTGTGTGCCACGCGGCCGCGAGCACCACGGCACAGCCGGCGATCGAGATGATCCCGATGAGGAGCTCCGGTGCGTCCGGGCCGGTGGCACCGTCCTGGCCGCTGGCACTATGTGCCAGCGATGTCGCGGCGGCCAGCAGAACCAGCCCGGCTGCCACCGCGAGGACGCGGACGCGATCGGTGAGCCGACGAAACGCCGCGGTGTGCAGCGACACCAGCACCAGCACCACGACCTCGGCCGGGCGGACGATCGCCACGAACCGTCCCCAACCGTCGTCCGCGGCGGTGAGCGCCGGGCGTACGCCAAGCCCCCAGCCGACGAGGAGCACCGAGCAGGCGAGCAGAAAACGGTCGACCAGGCCGGCGGACCCGCCGCCCACGATCCCGCTACCGAGCCCGCCCGCACCACCGAACCCACCCGTGCCGCCGAACCCGCCCGCACCGCCCGCACCACCGGCCCCGCCCGTGGGCACTCCGGGGGGAAGCGGCGGCAGGTCCGGCTGGCTCACCGGCCGGCGCGGTCTGGCCGTGGGCGCGGCGGAGAGGGCTGCCAGGGCGAGCACCGGCATGGCCAGGTAGCCGACATCGGCTGGCGACAGCCGATGTCGGCTACCCCCGTGAGCCGGCCCGGCCTGCAGCAGCCAGACCGACTGGCCCGCGGTCCAGGCGACGAGGGCCACCGCGGCCCAGATCAGCCATCTGCCGTGTGCCCGTCCAAGCCGGCGGCCCTTCCAGACGCAGCCGGTCGCGGCGGCAAGTGCTGACACGATCGCGGTGCCGTCGAGCAACAGCGGCACGCCCACCCTCCTCCCCTGCGGCCGGTGGTCCGGTCACCCGCCGGCCGTGGGCCGGATTCCCCGCACGCTGGCCCTCGACGGGCCGCGCCGGCTGCGAGCAGGGGCATGGCGGCTGTTTTTGGAGACGGCGCGTCGCGGCTGGGCCGTGACCTGACGGTTCGACGCCCCACGAGGGTCACTGACCGCGGTGAGCGACCGCGGCGCGCTCGTCGGGCGCTCCCGCGAACCGGGCATCTCCTGCCCGATCAACCATTCGACGCCGAGTGACCAGCTCGTCGGAGAGCGCCTCGCGTCACCGTATCTTGTGATCGGGCAAACACAAAGAGTGTCCACCTGTGGTGCGCGCGGCGCGTCGACGACCATTCCCGCCAGATCTCGGCGTCACGAACAGCCGGATTCGGACAACCAGAAGAAGCGTCCGAAGGTCACTCGGTGACCGTGGCGGCAACAGCGGGGGTCGCGGAGGCGGCGGGGGCCGCGGCGGGAGGGACCACGCTGACCACGTCGACCCGCTGGGTGGCGACCAGCGCCCCACGCCCCACGCCGACGTAACGGCCGGAGGTCGGCGCAACGTCCTGGTAGTCACGCCCGACCCCGACCGTCACATAACGCAGATCAGCGGTCCGGTCGTGACAGGGGTCGAACGGCACCGCCACCGCACCCGCCCCACCCGGCGACAGCGCCCCACCCCGCGGCACCGCCCTGCCCGACGGCAGCGCACCGCTCGACGGCAGTGCACCGCTCGACGGCAGTGCACCGCTCGACGACAGTGCACCGCTCGACGACAGCGCACCGCCGGACGACAACGCACCGCTCGGCACGACCACCTCGACCCAGGCGTGCGAAGCCCCTTCGCCCACCAGGTGCCCGGACACGTAGCGCGCCGGGATCCCGACCGCCCGACACATGGCGATCATGATGTGGGCCTGGTCCTGACACACCCCGGACCCGCCGGCGAGGGCCTGGGCGGCGGTCGTCCCCACATCGGTACTGCCCGATACGTACTCGATGCGCTGATACACCCAGCCGCAGACACGACGGGCCGTGGCGACCGGGTCGGAGCTCGCCAACGAGCGGGCCGCGTCGACCATCGCGGCGGTCGGCGTCGTGAGCGGGGTCGGGGCGAGCAGCCGGCGGCTGCTGAGCGCGGACGCCGGAAGCTCCGGCCAGCCGAGGTCGGCGACCCGCTCCACGACCACGGTGATGTCGAAGTCCAGCGTCGGCGGGACGACGTCGATCCTGATGTTGGCCACCTGCAGCCCGTCCGGCCCACGCTGCCAGGTCGTGCGCGCCTGGGGCGCGGAGACCCGCAGGTCCATGTAACGCCGCAGCTGACCGCCGTGGCGGACGGGCGGCACGGCGACAAGCCGGTGGTCGAGATCCGTCGCGGCTCCGTCGTAGGTGTATCGGAAGCGCTGGCTCACCCGATAGGTGACCCGCTCGGCGCCCACCAGGTCGACCTCGCCCGCGGGTTCCGACATGCCGTGATGGGGATCATGCGGGGCGCACCCGTCCCTGATCGGCCCGGAAGTTGGCGCCACGCCGTCGATCGTCGCTCGTTTCTGTTTCCCGCCCGTTAACGGCGGGGACGCCCCCGCCCAGCCTTTACCGAACAATGTCAACACGGACCATCATCGCTTCCTGCGCGACACAACCAGTCCACACGATGACCTCACATCGTCATCCTTCGCAGCTGCCGAGTTCACGCGGAACTGGCAGCATGGGCAGACATGAGCGAGCTGGTCGCGACCCGGTCGGAACAGCCGCAGCGAAAGGCTCGGAGCGCGCTGCTGGAACCCCTGGAGGCGCCTCGTGCGCCAGCCCCGTCGGATCTTCCCCCGGGTCGGTTCATCAACCGGGAGAAGTCCTGGCTGGACTTCAACGCGCGCGTCCTGGCGCTTGCTGAGGATGTCTCGACACCCCTGCTGGAGCGGGCGAAGTTCCTCGCGATCTTCGCCAGCAACCTCGACGAGTTCTACATGGTGCGGGTGGCCGGCCTGATGCGCCGCCACGCCACCCGCCTCGCGGTCCGCTCGGCGGACGGCCTGACCGCACGCGAGCAGCTCGATCTCATCAGCCGCACGACCGCCGAGCTCACCGCCCGCCATTCCCGGTGCTTCACCGACGAGGTGGCGCCGTCACTCGCCCACGCCGGAATCACGATCAAACTCTGGCAGCAGCTCGAAGCACCGCAGCGGGAACGGCTACGGAACTACTTCGCCCAGCAGATCTTTCCGGTTCTCACTCCGCTCGCCGTCGATCCCGCCCACCCGTTTCCCTACATCAGCGGGCTGTCGCTCAATCTCGCCGTCGCCGTGCGTGAACCGGGCGGCGAATCCGAACGGTTCGCCCGGGTCAAGGTTCCACCGAACGTCCCCCGACTGATCAGGGTGGATGTCGACGAGAGCACCGAAGGCCTGGCCGGTGCGCGGGACGACTCCACCGCGTGCTTCGTGCCGCTGGAAGAGGTCATCGCGGCTCATCTCGGGCAGCTCTTTCCCGGCATGGAGGTCGTCGACTCACACCTGTTCAGGGTCACCCGCAACGCGGACCTCGAGGTCGAGGAGGACGAGGCGGAGGATCTGCTGCAGGCGCTGGAGCGCGAGCTCGCGCGCCGCCGGTTCGGCCCCGCGGTGCGGCTCGAGGTGGACGCCGACATCGACGACGACCTGCTGAACCTGCTGATGCGCGAGCTGGAGATCACCGAGCGCGAGGTGCACCGGGTCCGCGGCCCGCTGGACATGTCCGTCCTGTGGGCTCTGTACGACCTCGACCGCCCCGAGCTGAAGGACGCGCCGCGGGTACCCGTGACCCACCCCCGGCTGCTCAACGACGAGGGCGAGCCGACGGACTTCTTCAGCGTGCTCCGCGAGGTCGACGTCCTGGTTCATCATCCGTACGACTCGTTCACCACGTCGGTGCAGCGCTTCCTGGAGCAGGCCGCCGCGGACCCGAACGTGCTCGCCATCAAGCAGACCCTGTACCGGACCTCCGGCGACTCCCCGATCGTCGACGCGCTCGTCGCCGCGGCGGAGGCGGGCAAGCAGGTCGTCGTCCTGGTGGAGATCAAGGCCCGGTTCGACGAGAGTGCCAACATCCGCTGGGCCCGGGAGCTGGAACGAGCCGGCTGCCATGTCGTGTACGGCCTGATCGGGCTCAAGACGCACTGCAAGATCTGCCTCGTCGTGCGGCAGGAGCGCGGAGGGCTGCGCCGCTACTGCCACGTCGGCACCGGGAACTACAACCCGAAGACCGCGCGGCTCTACGAGGACATCGGCCTGCTCACCGCGAACCCGGACGTCGGAGCCGACCTGACCGACCTGTTCAACGTGCTGACGGGCTACAGCCGGCAGACCGAGTACCGCTCACTGCTGGTCGCCCCGCAGCACATGCGGGACGGAATCATCGAGCGTGTGGAGGCCGAGATCGCCGCCGCCCGCGAGGGCCGGGAGTGCGGCATCCGCATCAAGGTCAACAGCCTGGTCGACGAGCAGCTCATCGACGCGCTCTACCGGGCGTCGATCGCCGGGGTGCCGATCCAGTGCCTTGTCCGCGGCATCTGTGCCCTGCGACCGGGAGTTCCCGGGCTCTCCGAGACGGTGCACGTCCGATCGATCCTCGGGCGGTTCCTGGAGCACAGCAGGGTGCTGGAGTTCGTGTCGGCGGGCGAGTTCTGGATCGGCAGCGCCGACATGATGCACCGCAACCTCGACCGCCGGATCGAGGCGCTGGTGCGGGTTCCACACGCCGAACGCCAGGCCGCCGTGCGCGGGATGCTCGACCATGCCTTCTCCGACCAGGTCTCCGCCTGGGTCCTCGCCCCGGACGGCCGCTGGGAGCGGCACACCACCAGTGCCGACGACGTGGCGCTGTCGGACTACCAGCACGACCTGATGGCTCGTGCGGTCGAGCGCGGGCGCCGCTGAGGCTGGATCACCGCCGCTCCGGCACCGCACCCCACCGAGCCGGACGGATCGCCGAGCCGGCCGCGGCCGTGCCGCCGGACACATCGCCGGGCCGGCCGCGGCCGGGCCGCCGGTCACGGCCGCGCCGGAAGGCGGCCGTGGGCGGCGGCACGGCCGCCGCGCGCTTCAGTCGCTGCTGGCGGAAACGCTGGCCTTGAACTCGGAGCCGGGCCGAAACTTCGGCACCACGGACGCGGCGACGTGCACGGGCTCACCGGTCGCGGGGTTGCGGCCGGTGCGGGCGGCGCGCTCCACCCGCTCGAACACACCGAAACCGGTGATCGTGACCTTCTCGCCGCCGGCCACGGCCTCCTGGATCGCGTCGAACACGGCGTCGACTGCCTTGGTGGCGTTCGACCGCCCGCCCTCGATCTGCTGAGCGATGCGGTCAACCAACTGGGACTTGTTCACAACAACCTCCGGACGCCCCCGCGCTTGACGGGGTGGGGAGCAGATCGGGCATCACACTGCGCTGCACCGTAGGCATCTCCACTGTCGAGGGCAATTCCCATGAGCGTGTCGCGTCACACAAACCCGCACGTCAGCGGGTTCGCGCCGGGTGACTACCGCTTGTGCACTGTTCGACGAGGCCGCCGCATCCTGCAGTTTCGTCACCTTGAGTCACTTTTTGCCAGCGGCGATTCATGCCGAACGTCACGAATTGATAGCCCCCAGACGCAACGAGACGGGTGTGCTTACCGCAACGCACCGGCGCACTACCCCAAGCGGATGTGAGATCACACTCAGCACCACAACGAGCACTCGAACGGGGATGCCCCCGAGGTGGCGCGACCGCCCTCCGATGCGGTGGCCCGATGGCTGTGGATGTGATCAAAGCAACATCCCCTCGGCGGCCCCGACAGGCCGCCCAATGGCCCGAAAAGCCCTGTGCCGGGCCGGGTCGGAGCGTCCGCTGAAGCCCCGGACCCGGCCGGCCCGGCGGCTGTGACGACCCGGACCGGCCTCGTGCAGGGCTTCGGGCTCAGGCCGTGGTCGGCAGCCAGGCCGGCCGGCCCGCCTCGAACTCGGTGATCCGCTCCTCGTGACGCAGCGTCAACCCGACGTCGTCCAGGCCCTCCATGAGCCGCCACCGGGTGAAGTCGTCGAGCTCGAAGCCGACCGTCTGGCCGGCGCCGCGGACCTCGCGGGCCACCAGGTCGACGGTGATCTCCGTCGTCGGATCGGCCTCCACGGCGGCCGTCAGCGCCTCGACGACGTCGACCGGTACCACCACCGGAAGCAGGCCGTTGCCCAGCGCGTTGCCCCGGAAGATGTCGGCGAAGCGAGGCGAGAGCACGGCGCGGAACCCGTAGTCCTGCAGGGCCCAGACCGCGTGCTCCCGCGACGAGCCGGTGCCGAAGTCGGGCCCGGCGAGCAAGATCGACGCCCCGGCGTACGCCGGGTTGTTCAGGACGAACGACGGGTCCTCCCGCCACTCGGAGAACAGGCCGGCGCCGAAGCCCGTGCGCTCGATGCGCTTGAGCCACTCGCTCGGGATGATCTGGTCGGTGTCGACGTCGCTGCGTCGCAGCGGCACCGCCCGACCGGTGTGGATGGTGAACGCCTCCATGACAGGCACGTCCCCTTCGAAATCGTTCGAACGGCTTCGTTCGAAAGTCGCTGTGTGCAGGCGGCTACGGGTCGGAGCGGACGGCTACAGGTCTGCGGGCGCGGTCAGGCGGCCGGTCACCGCGGTGGCGGCGGCGACCTCCGGCGACACCAGATGGGTGCGGCCCCCGGGGCCCTGGCGGCCTTCGAAGTTGCGGTTCGACGTCGACGCGCTGCGCTCCCCCGGCGACAGGGTGTCCGGGTTCATGCCCAGGCACATCGAGCAGCCCGCGCTGCGCCAGTCGGCGCCCGCCGCGCGGAACACCTCGTCCAGGCCCTCGGCCTCGGCCTGTGCCTTGACCTCCATCGAACCGGGGACGATCAGGACCCGCAGCCCGTCGGCCACCCGCCGCCCGCGCAGCACCTCGGCGGCGGCACGCAGGTCGGAGAGCCGGCCGTTGGTGCAGGAGCCGATGAAGACGGTGTCGACGGCGACGTCGCTCAGCGGCGCGCCGGGTGTGAGACCCATGTACGCCAGGGCCCGCTCCACCGAGGCCTTCGCCGCCGCGTCGCCGTAGTCGGCCGGGTCCGGAACAGCGGTGTTCAGCGGCGCCGCCTGGCCGGGGTTCGTTCCCCAGGTGACGTAGGGGCTCAGGCTCGGCGCGTCGATGACCACCTCGTGGTCGAAGGTCGCGTCGTCGTCGGTCGCCAGCGTCCGCCAGTAGGCGACGGCGGCATCCCAGTCGGCCCCCTGCGGCGCGTTCGGACGGCCCTTCAGGTACTCGAAGGTCGTCTCGTCCGGGGCGATCATGCCGGCCCGCGCGCCGGCCTCGATGGACATGTTGCAGACCGTCATCCGGCCTTCCATCGACAGCGCGCGCACGGCCTCGCCGCGGTACTCGATGACGTAGCCGGCCCCGCCGCCCGTGCCGATCCTGGCGATCACCGCGAGGATCAGGTCCTTGGCGGTGACACCGGCCGGCAGCTCGCCCTGCACGGTGACGGCCATCGTCTTCGGCCGGCGCTGCGGCAGGGTCTGGGTCGCCAGCACGTGCTCGACCTGGCTCGTGCCGATGCCGAACGCCAGCGCGCCGAAGGCGCCGTGGGTCGAGGTGTGGCTGTCACCACAGACGATCGTCATCCCGGGCTCGGACAGGCCCAGCTGCGGACCGACCACGTGAACGATTCCCTGCCCCGGGTCGTTCATCGGGAACAGGCGGACACCGAAGTCGGCGCAGTTCTTGCGCAGCGCCTCCACCTGCGCCCGCGACACCGGGTCCGCGATCGGGAGCAGGGTGTCGGTCGTCGGGACGTTGTGGTCCTCGGTGGCGATCGTCAGGTCGGGCCGCCGGACCGGCCGGCCAGCCAGCCTCAGGGCTTCGAACGCCTGCGGCGACGTGACCTCGTGGACGAGGTGCAGGTCGATGTAGAGCAGGTCCGGCTCTCCGTCGGCGCGGCGGACGACGTGTGCGTCCCAGACCTTCTCCGCGAGTGTGCGCCCCATTGGCCCCACTCCCTCTCTGGCGTGAGCCGGGCCCACGCTGCTCGAATCCCGGTGTCATGACTGCGCCGCGGGAGGCGGTCGCCTGGCCTCCCGCTCGTCTGGTTTTCCGCTTCGTGGTTTCCCACTTACCTCGCCTGCCCGTCCCGCTCCTGAGACGTCTCAGGCTTGAGACGTCTCAGCTCTCGAGACGTCTCAGTACTTGGGATGGCAGTATCAGACTATGGAACATAGTAGCGGCGTCGGCGTCCTGGACAAGGCCGCCCTGGTTCTGACCGCTGTGGAGCATGGCCCCGCCGACCTGCGCGACCTCGTCGCCCAGACCGGGCTGAGCCGAGCCACCGCCCACCGGCTCGCCAGCGCTCTGGAGGTCCACCGGCTGCTGGCACGCGACGCGGCCGGGCGCTTTGTTCCCGGACCTCGGCTCGCCGCCGGCAGCCCCGCCGCACTGCCCTGGGAGATGCTGGACGCGGCCGGCAAGATTCTGACCGCTCTGCGCGACGAGACCGGCGAGAGCACCCAGCTGTACGTTCGGCGCGGCCCGGTCCGGGTGTGCGTCGCCGCGGCGGAACGCTCCACCGGCCTTCGCGACACCGTGCCGGTCGGCGCGGCCCTGCCGATGACCGCCGGATCGGGCGCGCAGGTCCTCCTCGCCTTCGCCGACGCCGCCGAGCCCGATCTGCTGGCCCGCGCCACGTTCGCCCCGGACATCCTGGCCCGGGTGCGCCGGCGCGGCTGGGCGGAGAGCATCGGCGAGCGCGAGCCCGGCCTGGCATCGGTGTCAGCCCCGGTCTTCGACGGATCGGGCCTGGTCGCCGCGGTGTCGCTGTCCGGACCGGTCGAACGGCTCACCCGGTCGCCGGGACGGCGCCACGGCCCGGTCGTCGTCGCCGCGGCCCGGCAGCTGTCAGCGCCGGGCCCGGCGGCGGCGCCGGTCGCGCCGCGCCCGCCGCATCCCGACGATCAGAACGCGACCCCCCGGGAAAGTACCCGAAGTCACGATGGATAGCCGGAGAATGCCGGTCCGCGAACACACAGGAAAATCACGGGATTCTCGCCGTGAACACCACCTGCGGGCATGGCGGGGCGCAATCCGGCCACAGCGGTAAGCGTCAGCGGGACCCCGACGCAACCGGGTGAGATGCGACGTCGTAGCCTTTGGTGGTCAACAGTCAGGATCGATGTTTCCGAGCGGTTGTCCACCCACGGACATGGATGTCGCACGGTTCGGCCTGACCGTGGCTCCGCGGTTTCCGGCCGGGGCTGCGAGTGCCCGGCCCGATGTGCTTCCAGGCCGATCGCTCCGGTCGGACGCGGCGCCAGTGGCCATGCGCAATCCCAGCGACGGCAGGCACGTCGGCGCGCTGCGGTTGCCGGGTCCCCGTCACGACGGGGCGCAGGCTCACGCCGGTCAGGCTCCCCACGGCAGTCAAAGGGGGAAAGGCGCAGTGCGCAAACTGGGTTCGCGGTACGTCCTGCACGAGCTGATCGGGCAGGGCACTGCCGGCCAGGTCTGGCGCGGGGCCCACGTCCCCGACGGGGAGCCGGTGGCCATCAAGGTTCTCCGGCCGGAACTCGCGCATGATCCGGAGGTCGTCGACCGGTTCCTCCGCGAATGCGACCTCCTGGTGCAGCTTGACAGCCCCGAGCTGGTGCGGGTGCGGGACCTGATCAAGGAGCCCGGCACGCTGGCAATCGTGATGGACCTCGTCGAGGGCATCGACCTACGCGCGCACCTCGACCAGAGCGGCCCACGCCCGGTAACCGAGGCCGCCCGCCTCGTCATCGGCCTGCTGTGGGCGCTCGACAGCGTGCACGACGCGGGCATCATCCACCGCGACGTCAAGCCCGAGAACGTGCTCATCGACACCTCGGATCCGCGTCGTCCCTATGTGCGGCTCACCGACTTCGGCGTGGCCCGCATGATCCACACCCCGGGCCGGGCATCGCTGACCGGCCCGATCGGGACCCCGCTCTACATGGCGCCCGAGCTTGCGGACGACGTCCCACCGACACCTTCGGTGGACATCTACGCCGCCGGAGTCGTGCTCTACGAGCTCATCGCCGGCAGTCCCCCGTTCGACCACGCGCATCCCGCCGACCTGATGCGGGCGCACCGCGAGGAGCAGCCGCTACCCATCCAGGGTGTGCCGCCGGCGGTCTGGGACGTCCTGGCCTCAATGCTCGCGAAGTCACCGAAGCAACGCCCGGCCACCGCGGCGGACGCGGCGGAGGACCTGCTCGACGCCCTCGAGGACGACGACCGGGACCACGACCACGACTTCGACCAGGACTCCGGCAACAACAACCACACCACCCGGATCGACCGGGCCGAGCGACCCGGCGCGGCCGGACGAACTGGCACCGCCAGCCGATCCGGCGCAGCCGGACGTCGGCACGGCGCCCCCGCGGGACGCGACGCCGCCTTCGACGCCGCGCTCACCCAGGTCGGTGGGATCGCCCCCGTCGCCGCGACCAGCCTGCTCGCCGCCGGGGGGGACGCGACCGGCGCCCACAGCGGCTGGAACGACGCCGCGCACACCCAGGTCGCGGGCATTCCACCGGCCCGCGCCGACTGGGATGCCGCGGCGCACACGCAGATCGCCGGGATGCCGCCCGTGCGGCCAGACCGCGCCGGCGCCGGGGCCGGCCCGGGCACCGGCACCGGCACCGACTGGTCCGACGCCGCGACCGGGGCGCAGCCCGCGGTCCGGGTTCCGGCGCGTTCGGCGGGTTCGGCCTCCGACCGCAACACGGTGATCTCGAAGAGCAAGGATTCCGCACCCGTGGGTGCGCCAGGAGCGGGAGCGGGCGCACCGAGCGGCCGTTCGGCGGCCGACCGCCGCCGCCGCAGCCGCATCGCGGCCGGTGCCGGCCTGGTTGTGGCCCTCGTCGCCGGAGCCGGTGGCTGGGCGCTGGCCGCCGCCGGGGGCGGCGACACCACCCTGACCACGGACAGCAACCAGCAGATGTTCACCGACGATTCCGGCGTGGTCGCGACTCTTCCCGGGGGCAGCCCGATGCCGCCGGGCATGGCCCCGCCGGCCGCCGGCACGGACGGGCGCTCCACCGGTGCCGCGCGCGGCACCGCATCCGGCCGTCCCGGCCAGAGCACCTCGCCCGGCGCCAGCGCCACCCAGTCCGGGACGGCCTCCCCGAGCGCGAGCACCAGCCCCAGCGCCTCGCCGACGGCCAAGGACGGAACCGTCCCCGACGTGACGAACCAGAGCAAGTCGGCTGCGACGAGCACGCTGAGCGGCAAGGGCTTCACGAACGTCGCGACCAGCGAGACCTGCCGGAAGGGCGAGAGCGGCGGGATCGTGCTCGGTCAGAGCCCCAACGCCGGCAGCGTCGTCCCGGTGTCCACGAAGATCACATTGACCGTGCAGGCCACGGACTGCGTCGAGGTCCCGTCCGTCGCCGGCAGCTCGCTCAGCGCGGCACGGAGCAAGCTGACCAGCGCGGGGCTTGGCGTTCTGGACGGCGGGGGCGGCTGCCAGTGGGGAACCACCAGCACTGCGGCACGGACCAACCCCTCGGCCGGAACCATGATGCACAAGGGCGAGAACGTCTGGCTCGAGCCGAACTGCGCCGCGTCACCAGCCCCGGCCCCGACAACACCAGCCGCCACCAGGACCTGACAGGTCACCGGACCGCGCTCGACACCCACAGCCATCCCGACGCGGCTCGGGGCACGCAAAAGGGACGCGAGAGTCCGAAGGGCTGGGGGTTCTGGTCGTGCTTGCAACCAGAACCCCCAGCCCTTTCGCGGCAGTAACGCCAGCGGTGGTGGCCGCTCGAAGCCGCCGCTCGAAGATCTGAGGATCTTCGTCGTCCCGACGACCACAACCCTCAGATCTTGCCCGGCGGCAGCTCGAAGCCTGGATTCCGCTCAGCTCTTCGGACTCGCCCCAACGGGATCAGCGGCCCAGCCGCGCTGGGATGGACCGCGCGGTCAATCTCCGCCCACACCCGGCGCAGCTCCTCCCGCCGTCGAGGGGCCCGAGGACTACCCCGGTCACCACCTCACCCGGCACAGCAGACCCCTGCCACACAACTGCGCTACCGCGCGCAACGCGGGTGAGCGGGTCAGCCAACCCAGTCTGCGGGCAGCGATGACGGCCACCCCTGCGCCGGCTCGGCTGCTGCCCGCGGGCCCGGCGGAGCCGGGGGTACGGCAGGCAGCCGGGCGGAGGACGGCTTGGGGAAGTTCGCCGGCGTCGGGGTCGGTACCTGAGAGCCCGCGCCGCTGCCGGAAGGGCCACCCCGGGGCCGGAGCAGGGCTCCGGAGCCCGCGGGCAGGGCCGGCGGATCGGGCAGATCACCCCGGGTGCGCAGACTGCGCGGGAGAGGCATCGGAACCGGCATGGGAGCTGGCTCCGCGGCCCCCGTGGCGGCGGCCGGCGAGGCTGCCCACAGATCGACCTCGACGATGATCTCGCCGTTCTCCGAGGACATCCGAAGACGGCCACCGTGCACCTCGACCAGGCGCCGCACCACGTAGAGCCCCATCCCGGCGCCGTCGGTCTGGCGGGTAGCCGTCCCGTCCCGCTGGGTGAACGGCTCGAAGAGCTGGCGGATTGTCGCCGGATCGAGGTCCGGCCCGGGGTTGCGCACCCGGAGCACCACCTCGTCGCCGACCCGGCCCGCGATGAGCCGCACCGGCGCGCCCGGCCAGGAGTGCACGAGCGCGTTGTCCACCAGGTTCGCGACGACCTGGTGGAGGGCCTGGCGGGCCATCCGCACGGAGAGCTGGGGCGGCAGGTCCACGGTGACGCTGTTGCCGGCATAGGTCAGGCCGGCGATGACGTCCCGGACCACCTCGGGTAGGTCGGCGACGGTGTTGTCGTCGGTTCCGGTGGCGGTCGCCGCCGTCAGCATGTTCTCCAGCAGCCTGGACAGGCGGTCCGAGTAGGTGACGGCGGAGTCGAGCATCCCGTCGAGCTGGGCGTCGGAGAGGCGGTCGCGGCGGCGCCGGATGGTCAGCAGGGTGCCGCGGATTCCCGTCAGCGGCGTCCGGAACTCGTGGGAGACCGTCGCGACCAGGTCGCTGCGGATCCGGTCGGTCTCCTCCAGCCGGGCCATGAGGCTCTGCTGGCCCTCGTAGAGCTGCTGGCGGTAGTCCTCCTCCCGCCGGCGGGACTGCTCGTTGTAGTGCCAGAAGACCATCTGGGCGCCGGCGAGGGCGCAGATGAAGCCGGCGTGCAGGCCGGCCAGCACCAGCGCGTTGTCCTCCATCCGCCCCGCGGCCTCGGCGGTGACGATGTCGCCGATCTCCAGGCTGGCCAGGAACACGAACGCGATCGCCAGCAGGTAGACGGTCCAGTCCTCGTAGAGGGCGATGAGCGCCACCACGACGAAGAAGTGGAAGTACATCGCGGTCTGGCCGTCGGAGAGATGCACGAAGACGACGGAGCAGCACAGCAGCCCCAGGCTCGCCGCGAGGGCCCGCACCCGGCGCATGCCGGGCACCAGCGCCGCACCGAACAGCAGCGCGGGCGGGCTGGCGGCCAGGACACCGTGTGGCAGGCTGTGGTCACGCCACAGGCCGTACACGACGATCGCCGGCAGGTGGAGGGCGAGCACCCAGCACATCAGGGAGTGGCGGGCGGCCCAGTCCTCCGTGGGCAGGCCCCGGCCCCGGGGGAACCAGGAGACCGGCCCACGGGACGTGGTGTCGACACCCGACGCGGCCAGCCCGGAATCCGCCGCGTGGTTCCGGGACGGCCGAGACTTCTCGGGTCGCCGGGCGGCGCGCCCTACATGGGCACTGCCGTGACGGCGGCGCGCCCGTGCGGGCATGGAGGGGCTGGCGGAGGACATCCGAGCAAGTTTCCCCCGTTCCGGTCCCGGAGCGCCATGGCTGGCACGGGTGGTGTCGTATGACGACTATGCCCAGCTTTGACTAGGCCATCCGCACCACCCGGTAAGGGGCTCAAAAGGGCATGGCGCAGATGCTGGCATTCCCGACAGGCTGTGGTCCGCGAGGTGGCCTCGCCGACGGCCGCCCGTGAAGGAGGACACGTGCCCCCAGTGGCCCTGACTACCGCGACCGCGACCGCCCTCATCACCCCGACAGCGCCGCAACCTGCGGTAAGTGGCGCCCAGAGCGGTGTCCGCGGGGCGTTGGCGCCCCGGCCCCTGCTGCGCCTCGTCGGCTCGGAGCAGGTCGACGGGTCCGAAGGGCCCGCGGAGGTCGTCCACGGCTGGGGTGGGCCGGTCACGTGCAACTGCCGGCCGTGCGCGATGGCCCGTCACCCAGCGTCCATGCCTCGTCTCCGTGTCGTTGACTAGGGCCGCGCCCAGGAACTAGTCCTCCACCACCACCTTCCGGTAGGTCGCCCCTCGCGGCGACCGGAGCCCGACCGGACCCGCCACCGACAACCAGACCACCCGGACCACCCCGGGGCGACCCGCAGCCTGCGCCGCGGCCGGCGCAGGCCAGCAAGGCCACCGCGGCCAGCCTGCCCGCCGCCACCACGCCACCACGCCACTGCCCTGCCGCCCTGCCGGCCTGGGAACGCCCCGCCACGCTCAGCAGACCTCCGCGTCCGTCGGGCGCTCGTCGAGGGCTCCGAGGCCTCCTCGGAGCCCTCGACGCGTTCCACGACAACGCGACAGAGAGACCGCGACAGAGAGAAGGAGACGTACGTCACTCCCCCGCGGCCGGTGTCGACGGCGACGCCTGGCGTCGACGGAGAAAAAGAAAGGCGCCAACCCGAAGGTTGGCGCCTGATGTTCTTCAAATGTAGCCCCGACCGGATTCGAACCGGCGCTACCGCCTTGAGAGGGCGGCGTCCTAGGCCGCTAGACGACGGGGCCAGAACCGTTCCTGCAATATACAGCATTTTCGTGCTTTTGGTGCAGCTGGGGTACCAGGACTCGAACCTAGACTAACGGAGCCAGAATCCGTTGGGCTGCCAATTACCCCATACCCCAAGGGGCCCTCGCGGGCTTTGCCTACTGTACCCCATGCACGGCCCAGATCCGCGAGTGGGGGCCGGCGAAAGGCCGGCCAGTTCCAGAGACCGGCGTCCGGGGGTCGGGCCGGTCCAGGACCGCCGACCCCGCGGCACCCGAGAAGCTACCTGGCGGTCACCGGGTTCGTCAGGGTTCCGATGCCATCCACGGTGACGGCGACGGTTTGCCCTGCTTCCATCGGCCCCACTCCGGCGGGAGTGCCGGTAAGCAGGACATCTCCCGGGAGCAACGTCATCGCGCGCGACATGAACGCGACCAGCGCCGGTACGTCATGCAGCAGGTGACTGGTCCGGGAGTTCTGCCGGACCTCGCCGTCCAGCGTCGTCCGCAGGGCCACGTCGGACGGATCGAGCTCGGTCTCGATCCAGGGCCCGAGCGGGCAGAACGTGTCATGCCCCTTGGCCCGTGTCCACTGGCCGTCCGTCGCCTGCTCGTCCCTGGCGGTCACGTCGTTGGCGCAGGTGAATCCGAGCACGACGGACATCGCCCGCTCCACCGGGACGTCCCGGCAGAGCCGGCCGATCACGACGGCCAGCTCACCCTCGTAGTCCACCCGCCGGCTTTCGGCCGGCAGCATGACCGGGTCCCCCGGGCCGGCCACGCTGGTCGACGGCTTCAGGAACAGCACCGGGCTCGCCGGTGGCTCACCACCCATCTCCCTCGCGTGGTCCGCGTAGTTCTTGCCGATGCACAGGATCTTGCTCGGCAGCACCGGAGCGAGCAGCCGGACCTCCGCCAGCGGACGCCGCACCCCGGTGAAGGTGAACGGAGCGAACGGATGCGGTGTGATCCCGGCTACAACCGCGGTCCCTTCCTCCGGTGACCCCTCGACCACTCCGAACGCCGGTTCCGATCCGTCTGTAAACCTCGCGATGCGCACTGGGCGACCGTACCGATCCAGCTACGCGTCGGGGGCGTGGTGCGGCGCACCCAACCACCGACACTGCGCAGCCCTGACCCCGCCGGACCACAATCCGGCCACATCCGGCCGCGTCCGGCCGCGTCCGGCCGCCACTGACCACCTCTGACCATGACCGGCCCGCTCGGACCCCACCAGCCTCGTCGAGGCATCCGATTCGCCGGGGTGGCGAAAGGGCACCGAGAATCAGGCAGGATTGCCCCGTACGGGTCCGCGCCCCGGGTCGGGACAGCGGTGACCCATCACGGACCGGCCTCGATCTGGAAGGAGCACGATGACCGAGACTGACACCACTCCCGTCTACGACGTTGGCGCACCCGAGCCCAAGCCGATCGACGAGGAGCTCAGCGTCCAGCTTGGCCACCTCGCGGAGGACGCGATCCTTCGCGGCAAGCCCAACGGCGACGAGCGCTGCGACAACTGCCTGTACTACCTCGACACCGACAAGGACATCACCTACTGCTGGCACCCGAAGCTGCGGATCCTGGTCGGCGGCGACTGGTGGTGCCAGTGGTGGGAGGAGATCCCGGAAGAGGACTGACCTTCCGGGAGGCGACGCCCCGGGGGTGCCGGACCGCCCCGACGCCCCCACCGGCGCCCCCGATGTTGTCGCTGGCGCCGGTCACAGGCCGGCGACCGGCCAGCCAGGGAGCAGGCAGGACGTCGACGGCGGCGACCGCGACCAGGCTGCTCGCCTCGGCGAGCAGCTCCGCGACCTCCGGTTCCTGCCAGCCACGGTCCGCCGCGTGCGTCAGCTCCTCGGACTCGTGGTAGGCCGCCTCGACCAGCCATCCGCTCGCCGTGCAGGCCGACAGCAGGCCCAGCAGGTCCGGGCGGGCGTCAGGCAGCCGGCGGGCGAGTTGCCGCCGCAGCTCCCACAGCGCCGCCCAGTCGGCGGTCCGCCCCCAGGTGATCCGCACGTACCGCGCCCGCCCCAGCTCGGGGCGGCCTCCCTCCCCTGCCAGGCTCGCCTCGCCGACGAGTTGCACGTGCGGATGGTCGATCACGGCCACGGGGCGCAGCAACCCTCCGAAGGCCTCCCAGGTCGTGCCTTGCCAGAACTCGGCGCCATCCACATCGCCGGGGTCATGGAGGTCGAACAGGCCGACGAAGACACCGTCCCGTGACGTCCCGGTGGTGCAGGCCGCCAGCCCGGCGCCAGCTGGGCCGCCGCTCGGTGCACCTGAACCGCTCGGTGCACCTGAACCGCTCGACGCACCTGAGCCGCCCGGACCGCGCGAACCGCCGGCCCCTCGCTCCAGAGCATCACGCAGTGCGCGTTTGTCCCGCACTCGGCCCCGGATCGCCCGCAGCACCATCGCCACCTCCCCGTGACGGTGAGGTTACGGCGCCCAGTTACCCGCAGCCACCTGGAGACAGCGGAACGTACGCCTACCGCGGCTGGGGATTACGGGGCCAACGACACGACCGGGAAGGGCAGCGTGCTCCCGTCGCCGCCGGTGCCGGCGGCTCCCGGAGCAGCGGCGGAGCTCGTGGCCGCCGAACCCGTGGCGGCCGAGCCCGGGTCCACCTGGGCGCACAGGGCCGTGATCACCTCGCCGAGACCGATCCGCGCATCGGCGGCGATCTCTCCCACCTGGATCGCGGCCGCGAGCCGGTCCAGGAAACGGGACAGCTCGACAGCGGCCTGCAGACCGCCATCGCCGTCCGGCAGGGTGGCGAGCAGGTCGTCCACGGCCGTCCGGGTGATGCGTCCGGTGTCGCGGTAGGTCTCCAGATGGCGCCGCAACCCGGCCAGCGTGGGCGGAGCACCGGTGAAGTCCGCGGGATCGAGGTCGGCGGCCCGGATCCGCGTCTCGGTGGAGGCACAGTCAGCACCGCCGGGCAGGACCCGCACCACGACGTCGAAGGGGCCGCGACCCGTCGCGCGGCCGATCGCCAGCCCGTCCACCCGCCCGAGCGAGACGACCTCGTCGCCGCTCGACACGGTCCGGGCGCTCGTCCCCGTGGCCACCGTCGCGCCCGTGCTGTCGAGCACCACGAGCTCGATGGTCACCGTCCGGCCGTCGGTGCCCCCGACCCGGCCGCGTACCTCCAACGACTCATGGTCCGAGCCGGTCAGCACATCGCCGCCGACCCCGTCGACGCTGATCGATCCCTGGTCGATCACCGGCGTCAGGCAGCCCTCCCCCTCCGCGCCGGCCAGCGGCGTCAGCGCCGTGACCTCGAACGGCTGGTCGATCGGCAGGCCCTGCGCCCCCTGATCATCCGAGGTGTCGCCACCGGTCGCGTCGGCCGGTTCGGCGCCCAGGCCGCTCACGACCGTCGCGCCGACGGCGTACCAGGCCGCCCAGCCGAGGACGGAGCGGGTGTACGCCTCCGACGGGTTGTACGAGCGCACCGCGGTGAGCACGTTCTTCGGGATCCGCAGGTCGCCGGAGGCACAGAGCAGCTCCGCCGCGGCGAGCGTGGCGTCGTCGAGGTCGTTGGGGTCAGCACGTCCGTCCGCGTCGGCGTCCCGGCCGGCCCAGCGCCACATCGCCGGGGTGAACTGCATCGGGCCGACCGCCCGGTCGAGCTCACGATCACCGTCGAGCCAGCCGTCGTCGGTGTCGCGGATGTAGAACATGCCGGCCGAGCCGTCGAGCCGCGGGCCGACCACAGTGGGTGTGACCTGGCCGGTGACCGGGTCGATCGCCGCGCCCTTTCCGTGGCCTGACTCGATTGCGCCGATGCCTGCCAGCAGCGACCAGTGCAGGAAGCAGTCCGGCCGCTCGGCGTTCACCCGGTCGGCCGCGCTCGTGTAGGCGGCCAACGCCCGGGACGGGATCGTGGAGGCCTCGGCACTCGAACCGGGCGGAGTGGTCAGCGATTCGTTACGGACCGTCGAATCCGGCGCCGAACCATCGTCCACCTCGTCGTTGTCGTCGGCGGCGACGTCGGACCCGGAGCGGGTCGCGGTACCGGCGGACGCCGTGAGCCCGTCACGCACCGGCAGCCGGATCTGCCCGGACGCGCCGACCACACCCGCCAGAGCCTCCACGGTCGCTCCGCCGAAGGCGGCCCCGTTGTCGGGCAGCACCTCGACCTGGTCGATCCGGCCGTTGACCGGCCCGTGCAGGCTGATCGGTGCGGCGGCGGGCGCGGGCGTGGCCACCGCGGTCACCGCGAGAGTGAGCACAGCCACCGCCAGCGGGAGCTTCAGCAGCGCACCCCAGGAGACGCGTGTCGCCTGGCCTTCGGCGCGTCGGCGTCGCCCACCGGGGGCGGCTGACGACGTCGGGCGGCGGGCCGCCACCTGGCCGCGTGCTGTCGCCGGCCTGCGGCGCCTCGACGGAGGATCGACCCACACCGCCTCGGCCGCGGCCCGCGACGACCGGTGTGCACCGGCCCGACGGCCCGCCGTGCCATGACCCGCCATGCCATGACCCGCAACGCCGCTACCTGCCGCGCCACGGACGGACCGGCGGCTCACAGCCGCCCCCACCGGCGGCTGCTGCTGCTGCTGGTCTGGCACTCCATGACCGGACACCGCGCCATGGCCGGACACCGCGACACCGCCGTCCCCTCTCCCCGGCTTGGTGACCGAGCTCGCGTCTCACCATCGCCTCGGACATCCAGGACACCGATATGCGGTGGATTTGCCGGATCGCCGGAAGCGTCGCGGTCAGCGTAACGGGCACCAAAGGATGGCCGCGCCGCGTTGGCACGAGCGGAGAAATCTTTGGCAGGACGGGCGGACGCCGCATAGGCGGCGTTGACGATGTTGATCTGGCGATGGGGGACACCGCCAGGCGACCGGACTAGACCGCGTCGGGGTCGGGACGCTCGCCCTGGCGACGCAGCCCGTAGATGACGGCATCCTGCAACGCCACCCAGGAGGCCGCGATGATGTTCTCGTGGACGCCGATGGTGTCCCAACGGCCACGGCCGTCACTGGTCTCGACCAGCACCCGGGTGACCGCTCCGGAGCCCTGGCTCCCGTCGAGGATCCGGACCTTGAAGTCGACGAGGTCGAGGTCCACGAGGCCCGGGTAGGCCTTCTCCAGCGCGGCGCGCAGCGCGGTGTCGAGCGCGTTCACCGGGCCGTTGCCCTCGGCGGTCGAAACGTGCCGCTCACCGTGGGAGGTGAGCTTGACCGTCGCTTCGCTGACGACCTCGCCACCAGCCCGCTGCTCGACGATGACCCGCCAGGATTCCAGGGTGAAGTAGCGTTCCCGCCCGGACACCTCGTCGATCAGCAGAAGCTCGAAGGAGGCCTCCGCGGCCTCGTACGAGTAGCCCGCGGCCTCACGGTCCTTGACGATCTCCAGCACCCGGCCGAGGGCCTCACGCTCGCCGGACAGGTCCAGGCCCATCTCCCGGCCCTTGAGCTCCAGCGTCGCCCGGCCCGCCAGCTCCGAGACGAGCATCCGCATGTCGTTGCCGACCATGGCCGGGTCGATGTGCTGGTACATGTCCGGGTCGACCTTGACCGCGCTCGCGTGCAGGCCGGCCTTGTGCGCGAAGGCGCTCGCCCCGACATACGGCCGGCTGTTGTCCGGTACCGAGTTGGTGACCTCGTCGATGGCGTGGGACACCCGGACGAGATCGCGCAGCCGCCCGGCGGGCAGCACCTGGCGCCCCAGCTTGGTCTCCAGGCCGGCGATCACGCTGAACAGGTTGGCGTTGCCGCAGCGCTCGCCGTAGCCGTTCGCGGTGCCCTGCACATGGGTCGCCCCGGCCTCGATCGCGACCAGGCTGTTCGCGACGGCGCAGGCCGCGTCGTCGTGGCAGTGGATGCCGAGCCGCGCACCGGTGAGCGCCAGCGTCTCGGCGACGACCTCGCCGATCCGGGTCGGCAGCATCCCGCCGTTGGTGTCGCACAGCACGATGACCTCGGCACCGGCCTCGGCCGCCGTGCGCACCATCTCCAGGGCGTAGTCGGCGTGGGCCCGGTGACCGTCGAAGAAGTGCTCCGCGTCGACGAACACCCGCTTGCCCTCGGCGGTCAGATGCCGGACGGTGTCGCGGATCATCGCCAGGTTCTCGGCGGGGGTCGTGCGCAGCGCGCGCTCGACGTGCCGACGGTCAGCCTTCGCCACCAGGCACACGACCGCGGTACCCGCGTCACGCAGCGCCGCGACCTGCGGATCGTCGGCCACGGCCTTGCTCGCCCGCCGGGTGGAGCCGAAGGCGGTCAGCAGCGCACCGCGCAGGTTCAGCTCGGTACGGGCACGGCGGAAGAACTCGGCGTCCTTGGGATTCGATCCGGGCCAGCCGCCCTCGATGAACCCGACGCCCAGCTCGTCGAGATGACGAGCGACGACGAGCTTGTCGGCGACCGACAGCGAGAGCCCTTCCTGCTGGGTTCCGTCCCGCAGGGTGGTGTCGTAGATGTGCAGCGACTCACGGTCGAACACGGGCTCCACCGGGGCGCCCTCGGCGCGGGCGTCGACGGAAGCGGTTCGGGTGGTGGTTGGGACGTCGTGGTGCACAGCTGGCCCTCTCGCCGGAACCTTGTCTGGCCGTCACGCGCCCCGGTCTCCATGGTCAGTGACCGGTACGCGCGACGGGGACGGGTTCGCCGCCAGCGTCCCACCTTATGTCGTAACACGCTGGACACGTAGCAAGTGTGGCGAGCGCCATCGTGCTGGCCCACCTGATCTACCTGGGGTTCTCTCGCCCGGGGCCGGGCCGGCGGCCCAGAAGGCCGGCGCCGGCAGGCCCCTGCCGCACTCGATGCGACCCGTTCCTGCCCTCCACGCTACGCACCGTTCGCGGCGCGGCGGCCGGCGGGCCGGCTTCGCCGCCGCCTGGCGTGGCCCGCCGCCACGGCGCCACCGAGCCACCGGCCACGGGGCCACCGAGCTACGGAGGGGAAGCGGCGAGGGGGCCCGGAGAAAGCGAGCCGGCTCAGTCGCCGGCGAAGCGCCGAAGCCGGTCGACCTGCAGGATGGTGATCGTCTGCCCCTCGGACAGGATCCAGGCGCGCCGCTCGAACTCACGCAGCGCCTGGTTGACCGACTGCCGTGAACCACCCAGCAGCGAGGCGATCTCGGTCTGGGTGAGCCCGAGCTCGATGACCGGGCGGCCGGCCTCACGCATCCGCATCAGCAGCAGCTTGGCGACACGGCGCGGCAGGTCGAGGAACACCAGGTCGGCGTTCGCGCCGGTCAGTCGGCGCACATGCGCGACCAGAGCCCGGATGAGCTGCTCGGCGACGGCCGGGCGTTCCCGGACGAGCTCCCACACGGCACTGCGGTCCAGCACCAGCGCGGTGCTCGGTTCCAGCGCCTCGACGCTCGCGGAGCGTGTCCCGGCCTCGACGATGTTGAGCTCGCCCAGGGTCTCCTTCGGGCCCGCGATGTTCAGAACGTGATCACGGCCGTCGTCCGCCTTGGTGAGCACCTTCAGCCGGCCCGAGGCGACCACGAGCAGTGTGTCCGCGGGCTCGCCTTCCGTGAAGACCACCTGCCCCCGGCGGAACCGCCGGGTCACCGACCTGCTGGCCAGCCGGAGCAGGTCCTCCTCGTCGAGTTCCTTTAGCAGCGTGGTCGCCCGCAGCAGGGTGACCGCCTCAGTGTCGTGCATTCCGTGAACGTAGCGTTGTCGGGGGATGTGATGCGCCACGGATGCCCGACTCGGTGAATTCATCGGCACAACGTCACTCGACGACCACAGTTGGCGATCCAGATCATGTCAGGCAGCGACCCGCTGGCGACTCCAGCACCGGACGACGTCTCGCATCGAGAGCACACCCTCGACCTCGGCTCCCGAGGTCACGATCAGGTGCCGGAAGCCACCCCGCAGCATGGCCGCGGCGGCCTCGTCCAGAGACCAGTCAGGGCCGGCGACCACGACGTCCCTCGTCACGTGATCGCCGACAAGCTCGACGTCAGGATCCTGCCCGAGGGCGACCGAGCGAAGAACATCGCGCTCGGTCAGGATTCCGAACCCCTGGCTCTCGCTGTCGAGGACCACCGCCGCACCGACGTGCCGGGCTGCCATCAGCCGGGCCGCCTGCCGCAGCGTGTGGTTCGGCCCGATCACGAGGACCAGAACACTCATTCCGTCCGAAACTCGCATGGTGCCCTCCTGAACCGGCTCGCTCCTGACGCTTGTGCGTTCGTGAAACGACTAAGGGAGACGGTAGGCGGCCAAGGTCGAGTTGGCCAGAGCACACGCCAGAACAGCTGTCGATGATGTCAGAAAAGGGACAGTACACAGCGGTCATCGCGCCATAAAACGCCCTGAAACGACAACGGCCCCCGCCCGGGGAGTTACCCGGGCGGGGGCCGTGGGCATTACGCGGCCGCGGTGAACCTCAGCGGACGGACTCGTTCCAGTCCTTGTAGCGGTCGAGCTCGCCGCGGGTCGCCTGGTGGAAGATGTCGAGGATCTCCTTGGTGACCGGGCCGGGCCGGCCGGCACCGACCGGCCGGTCGTCCACCGACGCGATCGGAACGATCTCGGCCGCGGTGCCGGTGAAGAAGGCCTCGTCGGCGAGGTACAGGTCGGTCCGCACGATGTGCTGCTCCAGCACCTCGTAGCCCTGGTCCGCCGCGATCTGCATCACCGATGCCCGGGTGATGCCGCCGAGCGGACCATCGCTGAGCGGCGGGGTGATGACCTTCCGCCCGGAGACGATGAAGACGTTCTCGCCCGAGCCGTCGGCGATGTGGCCGTTCGGGCTCGTCATGATCGCCTCGTCGTAGCCGGCCTTGATGGCGGCCACCTTGGCCAGCGACGAGTTGATGTACTGCCCGGTGGCCTTCGCCGCCGGCGGGATGATGTTCGCGTCGTTGCGGCGCCAGGTCGAGATGGTGGCGCGCGCGCCGTTGCGCTCGGCGTCCTCTCCCAGGTAGGAGCCCCAGGGCCAGACCGCGATCATCACCTCGATCGAGGACGGCAGCGGGTTGAGGCCGATCTCGCCGTAGCCGAGGTAGATCAGCGGGCGGATGTAGCAGGCCTGGACGTCGTTCTCGACGATGAGGTCCTTCGTCGCCTGGATGATCTCCTCCGGCGAGAAGGCCGGCTCCATCATGTAGATCTTGGCGCTGCGGTAGAGACGCGCAATGTGGTCGGTCAGCCGGAAGACCGCACTGCCGCTCGAGGTGGCGTAGGCGCGGATGCCCTCGAACACACCCCAGCCGTAGTGGAGGCTCGGGTTGAGCACGTGGACCTGGGCGTCGTCCCAGTCGACGAGCTCGCCGTTCATCCAGATCTTTGAAGTGGGGGTAATGGGCATGGCAACTCCAGTACGAAAGACTTCAGGGCGCACGAGGGCGCAGGCGAACACTGTGACGAACAGTCAGAGATGACGAAACTGCCGATCGTCGCCGTGGTCAGGCCCTGTCGGCTGCCGTCGTACCGGATCTACGGCTCCCTTCCGAGAATAGCCCCCGGATGACCGAACGGAAAACGACCGCCGACGCGGGCACCGCCTGCAACGATGCCGCCGCCACCGCCATGGCGCGGTGCCGGGGCCGATCAGCCGGCGGCGCGCGCCGCCAGATCATCCCCGATCTCACGGGTGGACCGGCGCCCGCCGTCAGAGGCGGCACGCGCCGCGAGCGACGCGGCGACCGCCGCCTCCACCCGTGCCGCCTCACCGGTGTGCCCGAGGTGGTCCAGCAGCATGGCGACCGAGGCCACGGTCGCGGTCGGGTCGGCCAGGCCCTGGCCCGCGATGTCCGGCGCACTGCCGTGCACCGGCTCGAACATGCTCGGGTTCGCACCTGAAGGGTCCAGGTTCCCACTCGCGGCCAGCCCGATGCCGCCCGTGATCGCGGCCCCGATGTCGGTCAGGATGTCGCCGAACATGTTGTCGGTGACCACGACGTCGAACCGCCCGGGGTTGGTCACGAAGAACATCGACGCCGCGTCGACATGCTGGTAGTCGACGGTGACGCCGGGGAACTCCGCGCCGACGTCGGCCACGGTGCGGGCCCAGAGATCACCGGCTTTGGTGAGGACGTTGGTCTTGTGCACCAGGGTCAGATGCGCGCGCGGCCGCCGGCTCGCCCGCGCGAAGGCGTCCCGGACGACCCGCTCGACGCCGAACCTCGTGTTCAGGCTCTCCTCGGTCGCCACCTCGTGCGGCGTGCCGCGACGCAGCGTGCCACCGGCACCGGCGTACGGCCCCTCCGTCCCCTCCCGGACCACGATCATGTCGATGGTCGGGTCGCCGGCGAGCGGAGTGGTCACGCCCGGGTAGAGCCGCACCGGACGAAGGTTGACGTGGTGATCGAGCTCGAACCGCAGGCGCAGCAGCAGCCCACGCTCGAGAACACCACTCGGCACGCCCGGGTCCCCGACGGCTCCCAGCAGGATCGCGTCATGGCCACGCAGCTCGGCTAGCACGCTGTCGGGCAGGGTCTCGCCGGTCCGGTGCCACCGCTGGGCACCCAGCTCGTAGTCGGTCGTCTCGACCTTGGGGTAGACCGCGCGCAGTACACGCAGCCCCTCCGCCACCACTTCCGGACCAATCCCGTCGCCACCTATGACCGCAAGCCTCATGAGGCCTGACTGTAGTCGTCCCCTATGGACCCGCTCGGCTGGACCGACCCCGCCGCCACCCTCCGTGAGAGGGCCTGCATGCCAGCGCTTCGGCGGGCCGCTCCACCGGCCGATCGTGCTCGCCGGCCCACAGCCCGTGGTGGCAGTCGGGCCAGCCCGGCATTCCGTTCAACGAGTGCGCTGCATTCGCGTGCCGATCAGTCGATCCAAACGAAGCACCGGCCGACCCTGCACATATCAACCGGAACACAATCACGTTGACTTCGAAAAATGCACAACGGACAAAGTTCGGACCACACCCACGCACAGCACCACAACTCCACGGAGACAGCATGCCGATGCCGCCGTAAAAGTGGTACGAAATAAACAACTTTGCTGATGCGACGTGCGGGGATACGAGGGGGTGCACGACGCATGGTTCCTCAGCGCCTGACCAGCGGGCGTTCAGCGGACACCGGCCGGCCGACGGGCCGCGGATCCGCGGGTCGAGGAGGCCACGGCGGGGTGGGCTAGATCTCTACGGCAGCAAAGCTCCAGCCAGCCGTGGGACCACCGACCCATCCCGACATCGACCGGATCCTGGCCGACCCGGACGCACCGAGCCTTGTCTTCCAGCCAATTGTGGACCTCCGACTGGGCCTGACAGCCGGCTACGAAGCACTGGCCCGCTTCGGCGACGACCCACGCAACGCCCCGGACCTCGTCTTCGCCGAGGCTGATCGTCTCGGTGTCGCCGCCGAGGTGGAGGCGCGGGTGCTGCGCAAGGCGATCGCCGCACGGGATCATCTTCCGGATCGTTGTTTTCTCGCCGTCAACGTCTTCCCGCATCTCCTTTCCAGTCCGGAGGTCGAGTCCGTCTGGCGGACAGCCGATCTTTCCCGACTGGTTCTCGAGCTGAACGAGGCAGTGGCCATCGACTGCTCCTCGGCCCTGGCCGCGACATCACAGGAGCTCCGTGACAGAGGTGCCTTCATTGCGATGGACGATGTCGGCTCGGGTTACGCGGGGCTGCGCCAGCTCACCTACATCCGCCCGGATTTCGTAAAACTGGACAGATCGCTCGTAACCCACATAGACGACGACCAGGTGAAGATCGCGCTGACCGAGCTGGTCGGCGGGTTCGCCAGCCGCCTCAACGGCTGGGTGATCGCCGAAGGCATTGAACGGGTGGAGGAGCTCACCATGCTCGTCGCCCTGGGCGTCCCGCTGGCACAGGGTTTCCTCCTCGGACGTCCGTCAGCCCACTGGCAGTTCCTCGACCCCTCGGTGGCCAGACGGATCCAGACCATGGCCGCGCGTACCGACCGTTCCGCGCACATCGTCAGCCTGATGGAACCGGCCCGGGTGTCCACCGGCGATCACGGGCAGTGCGCCCGCGACGCGGCGTGCCCACCCTGCATGCTCGACCTGGCGGACGTGCCGGAGTCCCCGGCCTCGGCTGCGGAAACCGGCGCCGTGCGGCAGCCCTCCGGCGACAGCGACCGCGACGGCGACGGCGACCGCAACGGCGACCGCGACGGGGCCGGGGAGACGACCATCATCGTCAGCAACCGGTGCCGGCCCGTGGCGCTGCAGCTCGCCGGAGGTGCCGGAGCCGCCGGAGGTGCTGGAGCTCAGGCGCCCCGCAGAATTCCCACCTCGCTGTTCGCCCGGCCGGACGAGCCCGTGACCGAGGTGGCGCGCCGAGCCATGACCCGCCCGAAGGGGCGTCGGTTCGACCCGGTGATAATCGTGACCGAAATGGGACGACCCCTCGGCCTGGTACGGATGGAGCGCCTGATGTTGCGTCTCGCGGAGCTGTCGGCGGTATGAGGCGGAACCGGTTCTGGACCGCGCAGGCCCTGATCGCCCCGCGCCCCGTGGGTGATCCCGGCGCCCGGGTCCGAGAGATCACACTGGGGCGCCCCCCGGTGATGAAGGAGTTCTACTGCGGGGCGATCATCCACGACTGTGAGACCCGCCTGGTCGCGCCCAGCGAGGACGAGATCATCGCCTCCGTCGACACGCACGCCCGGGTCGACCACGGGATGACCGACGTGCCGCTGCAGCTCACCGAGCTGGTCCGGCGCGGCATCCGCGACGTCGAGCCCACCGCGCTCAACGCGCACAACGACTGACGGCACGCACTGCCGGCACGCCTGGAGCGGGCGTGGGCCCGGTGGCAGACCGTGCCACCGGGCCCACGCCACCTCACTGCGCCGGTACCGGCGCCGGCGGCGCCACCCGGGCCCGGGCCGCTGCCCGGTTGACCGCGCTGACGACCGCGCGCATCGACGCCGTGACGATGTTCGGGTCGATCCCGACTCCCCAGTACACCGCGTCCCCGACCGCGACCTCCAGGTAGGCCGCGGCACGCGCGTCCGCCCCGGAGCCCAGGGCGTGCTCGGTGTAGTCGAGAACCCGGATCTGCACCCCACGGTCGGACAGTGCCGCGACGAACGCGTCGATCGGGCCGTTACCGGTACCGGTGATCACGTTCTCGACCCCGTGCAGGCGCACCGAGACGGTCACCTCGTCCCGCTCGCCGCTCGCCGCGGTCGTCCGCGACCCCAGCAGCTCCAGCGGCGCCTCCGGGTCGCCGCCCTGCGGGCGGTACTCCCGGGTGAAGATCTCCCACAGCTGCTCGGCGGTGACCTCGCCGCCGGCGTCGTCGGTGTGCTTCTGCACCACGCCGGAGAACTCGATCTGCAGCCGCCGTGGCAGGTCCAGCGCGTACTCCGACTTCATCAGGTAGGCCACGCCGCCCTTGCCCGACTGGCTGTTCACCCTGATGACGGCCTCGTAGCTGCGACCGACGTCCTTGGGGTCGATCGGCAGGTAGGGCACCTCCCACAGGGTCTGGCCGGTGCGCTCCATCGCCTCGAAGCCCTTCTTGATGGCGTCCTGGTGGGAGCCGGAGAAGGCCGTGTAGACGAGGTCGCCGCCGTAGGGGTGACGGGGGTGCACCGGCAACTGGTTGCAGTACTCCACCGTGCGGCGCACACCGTCGATGTCGGAGAAGTCGATCTCCGGGTCGACGCCCTGCGAGAACAGGTTCAGCCCGAGGGTCACCAGGCACACGTTGCCGGTGCGCTCGCCGTTGCCGAACAGGCAGCCCTCCACCCGGTCCGCACCGGCCATGACGCCGAGCTCGGCTGCCGCGACCGCACAGCCCCGGTCGTTGTGCGGGTGCAGTGACAGCACCACCGCGTCGCGCCTGGTCAGGTTCCGGCTGACCCACTCGATCTGGTCGGCGTAGATGTTCGGCGTCGACATCTCGACGGTGGCGGGCAGGTTGAGGACCACGGGGTTCTCCGCCGTGGGCTCCCAGACATCCATCACCGCCTCGCAGACCTCGACCGCGTAGTCGAGCTCCGTCCCGGTGAACGACTCGGGGCTGTACTGCCAGCGGACGTCCGTCCCGTCCAGCAGCTTCTCCGCGTACTGGACGCACCAGCGCGCGCCCTGCACGGCGATGTCGGTGATGCCGGCGCGGTCGAGACCGAACACGACCCGGCGCTGCAGCGTCGACGTGGAGTTGTACAGGTGGATCAGAGCACGGTCGGATCCGGCCACCGCCGCGGCGGTGCGCTCGATCAGCTCCTCACGCGCCTGGGTGAGGACCTGGATCGTCACATCGTCGGGGATCCGATCGCCCTCGATCAGCTGACGGACGAAGTCGAAGTCGGTCTGGCTCGCCGCGGGAAAGCCGACCTCGATCTCCTTGTAGCCCATCGCCACCAGCAGCTCGAACAGCTGCATCTTGCGGGACGGGGTCATCGGGTCGATCAGAGCCTGGTTGCCGTCGCGCAGGTCCACGCTGCACCAGCGGGGTGCCCGGGTGATCGTGGCGCCCGGCCAGGTACGGTCCGGCAGCGTGACCGCCTGGAACGGGCGGTACTTCTCGATGGGCATGCCAGACGGTTGCTGAGGTGTGATCACTGTTCCTGCTTCCTCGGGTATGCGGGCCGGTTCCTCAGCGCCTGCCTGAAGCTCAGCGCCTGACTGAGATCAGTGGCAGGGGACCGGTGCTGACGCACGAGAACTCCGCGACGGGGAAGCCAGCCAATATTCCGGATCAGAAAGCCCGGATCAGGCCCCGCCGCGGCACCTAAGAAGAAGCAGCGCACGCATCGCCTCGTCAGCCTACCCGACGGCCGTCGGCTCCGGGCGCCTGTCGACCCTGGACGCCTGTCGACCCTGGACGTCTGTCCGCCGTGGACGGGTGTCAGCCCTGGACGGGTGCAGGGATCACCAGGCGCCCGGACCGGGGAGTCAGGTCCTGCGAGCGGATCGTGCAGGCGAGCCCGTGCACGCCGCCTTCCCAGCTGGCCCGGTCCGGCCACACCGTCGCGACGACCCCGCTCGAAGCCACACCGAAGGCACCCGCGGACGCCAGCAGGGAACCTCCGCAGAGGTCCGTCGCGGATGCGCTGAGCACGTCCGCGCCGGGCCAGGAGGCGTCGCCGCCGGCCCGGTCCACGACCTTCGTGATCTCGTCGATGTGAGGTTGGGAACAGTCCACCGGCACCGGGGCCAGCCTGGTCGCCGGCGCGGCCGGCCAGGCCAGGCAGTCCCCCGCCCGCAGCCCGGCGAACAGGGCCGGTGTGAGGTCGAAGCCCTGCGAAGCTGCGGCGGCCAGGCCCGCCGCCGCCCCGTTCCCGGCCAACGATGACGGGCCTGTCGCGAACCTGGTCGCGGTGGTGGCGACCTGACCACCGGCCTCATGGGAGGCAAGGGTGCTGCTGGTGGTGCTGATCCCCAAGGCCGGCTGCGGCAAGGTCGCGACCGGAACGCTTCGCGCCGTCTGGCGCAGCGCTATGAAGGTGAGGCTGATCATCCCGAGCGCGAGGGTGAGCACGGCGAGTACCCAGGTCAGGCGCCTGGCCCGCGGCGCCGGACGCGGCGGGGCGACAAAGAGCCGGAAGACCAGCCCGTGCAGGCCGCGGGGCGCCGGCACGACCGTGCACCGCGCCCCGCTGGCGGGCGGAAACCGGCCCGCACGCTCCATCGCCGAGGGTTCCAGGAAGCGTGCGGACCGCACAAAGCGCTCGTCAAGCCGCACGCCCTCGAACGGATCCGGGTGCCGTGGCGCCATGTGTGTCACGGTAACGCCGGCAAGCGCCTCGGGCGTCACTTCTGCCTAACGATCACCCGGATCAGGTCGAGTCACACCAAGGCGCGACGAAAAGACCCATTCGGCGCGATCAGTCGGTCGAGATGCTGACCGCCCGCGCATAGGACGCGCCGATGATCTTCGCGATCTCGGTCAGGATGTCAGGCGCCACCGCGTCGTCCAGAGACAGGGACATGAGCGCCTCGCCGCCGGCGCTCAGCCGGCTGACCTGCGCGTTGGCGATGTTGATGTGGGCCTCGCCGAGCAGTGCGCCGACGGCACCGACAATGCCCGGGCGATCCTCGTAACGGAAGAAGGCCAGGTGGTTCTCGGGCCGGAGGTCCACCTCGAACCCGTCGATCGCGGTGATCTTCTCGACCTGCCGCGACCCGACCAGGGTGCCGCTGACCGAGACCGCGGTGCCGTCGGGCAGCGCTCCGCGCACCGTCACGAGGTTGCGGTAGTCCGGGCTCTCCTCGGAGGTCTCCAGCCCGACCTCGACCCCGCGCTCCTTGGCGATCAGCGGCGCGTTCACATAGGTGACCTGCTCCTCGACGATGTCGGTGAAGACACCCTTGAGGACGGCCAGCTGCAGCACCGAGACGTCATGCACGGCGATCTCGCCCCGCACCTCGACCGTGATCGCCGCGGCGACACCCCCGGCCAGGCCGGAGAAGAGCTGGCCCAGCTTCTCGGCGAGCGGCAGGCCGGGCCGCACGTCCTCGGCGACGACCCCGCCGGCCTGCACGTTGACCGCGTCGGGAACGAACTCGCCGCTCAACGCCAGGCGCACCGACCTCGCCACCGCGAGGCCCGCCTTGTCCTGCGCCTCCTGGGTCGAGGCGCCGAGGTGCGGGGTGACGACCACGTTCTCCAGACCGAACAGGGGCGAGGATGTGGTCGGCTCCTTGACGTACACGTCGAGCCCGGCGCCACCGACCCGGCCGGAGCTGACGGCGTCGGCCAGCGCCGTCTCGTCGACCAGGCCGCCGCGCGCGGCGTTCACGATGATCACGCCGGGCTTGACCCGCGCGAGCTGCTCGGCGCCGATCAGCCCCAGCGTCTCGGGCGTCTTGGGGAGGTGAATGGTGATCACATCGCTGACGGCGAGTAGCTCGTCGAGGTCGACCAGGCGAACGCCCAGCTGGGAGGCCCGGGCCACCGACACGTAGGGGTCGTAGGCGACGATGTCCATCCCGAACGCGGCGAGGCGCTGCGCGACCAGGACGCCGATGCGGCCGAGCCCCACGACACCCGCGGTCTTCTCGGTCAGCTCCACGCCAACGTACTTCGACCGCTTCCACTCGCCGCCGATGAGCGCGCCATGCGCGGCCGGCACCCTCCGCGCCACGGACAACAGCAGGGCGATCGCGTGCTCGGCGGCGCTGACGATGTTCGACTGGGGCGCGTTCACCACCATGACGCCCCGGTTGGTGGCGGCCGGCACGTCGACGTTGTCGAGCCCGATCCCGGCCCGGGCGACGACCTTCAGCCGCGGCGCGGCGGCGAGTGCCTCCGCGTCGATCTTCGTTGCCGAACGGATGAGGACCGCGTCCACGTCCGCCAGCGCCGGCAACAGCGCGGATCGGTCGGCCCCGTCCACGTGGCGGATCTCGAAGTCCCCAGAGAGGACCTCCAGCCCGGCCGGTGAGAGCTCCTCGGCGACGAGTACGACGGGCACGGTCTGCTCCTAGTAGCGCAGCTCGTCGCCGGCCACCAGTGAGAAGGACGCAGCGGCAACGAGGCCGTGCTGCGCCGCTGCCCGGGCGGACGACGACGGTGTCGAATCAGGTGGGCTTTACGGTGCGCCTACAGCCTACAGAGGACGCTCAGCGCGATCGGTTGCCCGCGGCGGTGTGCCCGCTCTCACCACCGAGGGATCACGGCCGGGCACAGCCGGGCACCGCCTGACACGCCGGGCACGGCCGGGCGGCAGTGCCACCCGGCCCGGCCCACCGCGTCAGTCCTTCGCGATCCAGGACATCATCGGCCGCAGCTTGCCGCCGACCTGCTCGATCGGGTGCTGCTTGCCCTCCTCGACCAGCTTGGTGAAGGTCGGGCGACCCGCGTCGTCCTCCGCGACCCACTCGCGGGCGAACGTCCCGTCCTGGATCTCGCCGAGGATCTTGCGCATCTCCGCCTTGACCGCCGGAGTGACCACACGCGGGCCACGGGTGACGTCGCCGTACTCGGCGGTGTCGGAGATCGAGTAGCGCATCTGGCTGATGCCGCCCTCGTACATGAGGTCGACGATCAGCTTGAGCTCGTGCAGGCACTCGAAGTAGGCGACCTCGGGGGTGTACCCCGCCTCGACCAGCGTCTCGAAGCCGGCCTGCACCAGCGCGCTGGCACCGCCGCACAGCACCGCCTGCTCGCCGAACAGGTCGGTCTCGGTCTCCTCGGTGAACGTCGTGCGCAGCGCGCCGGCCCGGGTGCCGCCGATGCCCTTGGCGTAGGCGAGCGCGATGTCGAGCGCCTTGCCGGAGGCGTCCGACTCGACGGCGACGAGGCACGGCACGCCCTTGCCCTCGGTGAACACCCGACGGACCAGGTGGCCCGGGCCCTTCGGCGCCACCATGAAGACGTCCACGCCGGCCGGCGGCTCGATGAGGCCGTAACGGATGTTGAAGCCGTGCCCGAAGGCGAGCGCCTTGCCCGGGGCGAGGTTCGGCGCGATCGACTCGGCGTAGATCTTGCGGTGCGTCGTGTCCGGCGTCAGGATCATGATGATGTCGGCCTCGGCGGAGGCCTCCGCCGGGGTCACCACCCGCAGGCCCTGCTCCTCGGCCTTGGCCCGGCTGGTGCTCGTCTCGGGCAGGCCGACGCGGACGTCGATCCCGCTGTCACGCAGGTTCAGCGCGTGCGCGTGCCCCTGGCTGCCGTAACCGATCACGGCGACCTTGCGGTCAGCCAGGTTCGCGAGGTTCGCGTCGTCGTCGTAGTAGATCTCGACCATCGTTGGTGAATCTCCTAGTGGGAATTACTGGTGGGCACTGCCGGGGCACTGCTGGGGGAAACGAACTGCTGGGGCACTGCTGGTGGAAACGAACTGCTGGTGGAAACAGAGGGGATGCTCGTCAGGCCGAGCGCTCGACCGCACGCAGGCTGCGGTCGGTGATCGACCGCGAGCCGCGGCCGAGAGCAACCATGCCGGACTGGACCAGCTCGCGGATCCCGAAGGGCTCGAGCATGCGGATGAGCGCGTCCAGCTTGTCACGGGTGCCGGTGGCCTCGATCGTCACCGCGTCCTGGGCGACGTCCACGACCTTCGCCCGGAAGAGCTGGACGGTCTCCAGCACCTGGGAACGGACCGTGAGGTCAGCCCGCACCTTGACCAGCATCAGCTCGCGCTGGACCGAGACGCTCGTGTCCATCTCGACGATCTTCAGCACGTTGACCAGCTTGTTGAGCTGCTTGGTCACCTGCTCCAGCGGCAGGTCCTCGACCGCGACGACGATCGTCATCCGGGAGACGTCCGCATGCTCGGTGGGCCCGACGGCGAGGGACTCGATGTTGAAGCCGCGCCGGGAGAACAGGCCCGACACCCGGGCGAGGACGCCCGGCTTGTTCTCGACGAGGACCGAGAGGGTGTGCCGGGTCACAGGTTGACCTCCGCGTCGCCGGAGTAGTCGAAGTCGGGAGCCAGGTCGCGGGCGACCTGGATCTCGTCGTTGCTGGCGCCCGCGGCCACCATCGGCCACACCATGGCGTCCGGGTGGACCACGAAGTCGACCACAACAGGGGCGTCGTTGATGCTCATCGCCTTCTCGATGGTCGCGTCGATGTCCTCGGGGGACTCGCAGCGCAGACCGACGCATCCCAGCGCCTCGGCCAGCCGCACGAAGTCCGGCACCCGGGTCACCCCGGTCCGCGCCGAAGCCGGGTGGGTACCCAGGTCGGTGTTGGAGTACCGCTGGTCGTAGAACAGCGTCTGCCACTGGCGCACCATGCCCAGCGAGCCGTTGTTGATGACCGCGACCTTGATCGGGATGCCCTCCAGGGCGCAGGTCGCCAGCTCCTGGTTGGTCATCTGGAAGCAGCCGTCACCGTCGATCGCCCACACCGTCGCGTCCGGCCGGCCGACCTTCGCGCCCATCGCCGCCGGCACCGCGTACCCCATCGTCCCGGCGCCGCCGGAGTTGAGCCAGGTGTACGGGTGCTCGTAGGAGATGAACTGCGCCGCCCACATCTGGTGCTGCCCGACACCGGCCGCGAAGACCGTCTGCGGCCCGGAGATCTGACCGATCCGCTCGATGACCTGCTGCGGGGCGACGGAGCCGTCCGCCGGCAGGTCGTAGCCCACCGGGTAGGTCTCCCGCCAGCGGTTCAGCGCGTGCCACCAGGCTTCCAGGTCGGGACGCGGCTCGGCCTGCAGGGCGACGGTGAGGTCGGCGATGACCTCCCGGCAGTCGCCCACGATCGGCACGTCGGCCACCCGGTTCTTACCGATCTCGGCCGGGTCGATGTCGGCGTGGATGATCGCGGCGTCCGGCGCGAAGGACGCCAGCCGCCCGGTCACCCGGTCATCGAAGCGGGCCCCGAGAGTGATCAGCAGGTCCGACTTCTGCATCGCCGTGACCGCCGCGACCGACCCGTGCATACCGGGCATGCCCAGATGCTGCGGATGCGAGTCGGGGAACGCGCCACGGGCCATCAGCGTCGTGACCACCGGGATCCCGGTGAGCTCGGCGAGCACCCGCAGCTCGGCGGCCGCCCGTGCCTTGAGGACGCCACCGCCGACATACAGCACCGGGCGACGGGCGGCACTGATCATCTTCGCCGCCTCGCGGACCTGCTTGGCGTGCGGGCGGGTGACCGGGCGGTACCCGGGCAGCTCCAGCGCCGGCGGCCAGATCTCGTGCGGCAGCACCGAGGTGAGGCCCTGCAGGATGTCCTTCGGCAGGTCGACCAGCACCGGACCCGGCCGGCCGGTCGAGGCGATGTGGAACGCCTCGGCGATCGTGCGCGGGATGTCATCGGCCGACTGGACCAGGAAGTTGTGCTTGGTGATCGGCAGCGTGATGCCGCAGATGTCGGCTTCCTGGAACGCGTCGGTGCCGATCGCCCGGCTCGCCACCTGGCCGGTGATCGCGACGATGGGCACCGAGTCCATGTAGGCGTCGGCGATCGGCGTCACCAGGTTCGTCGCGCCCGGCCCGGACGTCGCCATGCACACCCCGACCCGCCCGGTGGCCTGCGCGTAGCCCTCGGCGGCATGCCCGGCGCCCTGCTCGTGCCGGACCAGGATGTGCCGCACCCGGGTGGAGTCGAACAGCGGATCATAGGCGGGCAGGATCGCCCCGCCCGGAATACCGAAGACCACCTCGGCACCGACCGCCTCAAGCGAGTGGACGAGCGATTGCGCGCCGGTGATCTGTGGAGTCTCTCTGGTCATCTGGTCGTCTTCCTTGACGGGGCCGGCAGAGCTGGTCGAGACGGCGATGTACGGGCGGTCGTGGTGCATGCGCCGGGCCGGACATGAAAAAGCCCCTCGTGCCGGAGGCACTGAGGGGCGGCGCGGGTGGTCGGTGACCAGTCGGTCCGACTACACGCGCTCCGAGCGTACGAGGATGCCAAGCAGCACGCGATACACCATCCCCGACAACGGCCACCACGTCAAGCGGACGGCGGTAGCCGGCCCACGCCATCCCTGCTTCCCAGCAAGGAGTGAGGACTACGGCCGCGACAGAGCCCGCGACAGAACGGCGAACACCGGGCTGCCGTTGCTGCCGTTGCTGCCGTTGCTGCCGTTGCTGCCGAGCAAGAGTTGCGGATCATGGTCGCCAGGACGACAAAATCCCATGATCTTCGATTGGCGGCCTCGGGCGGTCAGCCCGGGCCCGGCCCAGGCGCGCCGATGGAACGCGAGCCCACTCGCGCGGCCACCCATCGAGGATCCAGCACCGCGTCGCCGCGCCAGCAATTCCCCTCAAAAGGAACGAAAAGGGCCACAGGGTCGCCTGCCGACCCGCGAGATCGCCTGGCGACCCGCAAGAGTGAAAGATTTCGGTCGTTGGAACGACAAAGATCCTTCACTCTTGCGACTGGCCAAAGCCGATCAGCCGGCGGCCGGCGGAGCCGACACCTGGCCACCGTCGAGAGCGGTGAAGAACCTGGAGACCACAGGCGCGGCGGACTCGGCACCGAAACCACCGTCCTCGATGACCGTCGCGACCGCGATGTCACCCCGGTATCCGACGAACCAGCCGTGCGTCGGCGGCGGGTTCCCGTTCCCGTACTCGGCCGTGCCGGTCTTGCCGCCGACCTCACCCGGCATCGGAACCCCCGCCGCGGTCCCCTCGGTGACCACGGCCCGCATGAAGTCGCGCAGCGGCCCCAGGGCCTGCGCCGGCAGAGCGTTGCTGCGCGGCGACTCCCCCACGACGAACGGCTGGTGCCAGGTACCGCTGGCCACGGCGGCGGCGACGCTCGCCATCTGCAACGGCGACGCGGCGACCCGGCCCTGCCCGATCGACGCGGCCGCCGCCTCGACGTCGTCGCGCGGGGTCGGGAAGGAGCCGCCGACGCTGGCGATGGGCAGCGGCTCGACACCGTCGAAGCCGTACAGCTTGGCGGCCTGCTCGAGCGCGCCGTCGGGCAGCGACTGCTCCAGCCGGATGAACGCCGTGTTGCAGCTCTTGGCGAAGGCCGTGCGGAACGGGATCATCCCGAACTGCTCCGCCTCGGCGTTCTGGAACTCCCGCCCGCCGATGCTCACCTTCTCGGTGCAGTCGAGCGGGGTGTCCGCCGTCCTGCCGTTCATCAGCGCCGCCGTCGCCGTCACGATCTTGAAGGTCGAACCGGGCGGATACGACCCGCGCACCGCCCGCCCGTAGCCGTTGGTCGGGCGGTTCGCCACCGCGAGCACCCCGCCGGTCCGGGTGTCGATGGCCACCAGCGCCCCGTTCGGCTGCGCGGCGGTGCCGAGGGCCGCCTCGGCCGCACGCTGGACGTCCAGGTTGATGGTGGTGCGGATCGCCTCGCCGTCGCTGCTCGGGTAGGCCTTGAGGGTCTTCACTGTCTCGTTGCCGTCGGTGCGGACCACCACCGAGCCGCCCTGGGGCCGCAGCCGCGAGTCGTAGACCCGCTGCAGGCCGGACGCCGGATCGATCCGGCCGATGAGGTTCCCGGCGAGCTCGGGGTTGGTGTCCATGGGACGCCCGTTCACGTCCAGCAGCGCGCCCCGCTTACCGGTGGAGTCGGTGCGGTCCAGGTGCAGGCCGGGCTTGAGGTCGGGGTGCACCGAGGACGGCGCCGCCCGCACCTTCCAGGCATCGCCGCCGGCCCCGGTCAGGCCGAGCGAACCGGAGTACGTCAGCGGCTCGGTGAATCCGGCGAGCGTGAGGGTCGCGGTGTAGGGAACCGTGGCGCTCGCCCCCGAGCGGGCCGCCTTCCCCGCGACGAACTCCGCCCTGGTGACCGAGAGCCGATCGTGGACGTCGGACATCAGCCCGACCAGTGTCGCGACCGGGACGTCGCCGTCGACGCTGACCGCGCTGACCGCGGCGCCGGCCCGAGCACGGGCCTGACCGGCCGCGGCATCGCCACCGCCGGTCCCGGTGGCAGCGGCTCCGGTCCCGGCGACTCCGGTCCCGGTGGCACCGGTCCCGCTGGCAGCGGCACCGGTCCCGCCGGCAGCCGTGTCGGATTCCTCGGCCGCGGACGGCGCGATCGTCAGCGCCTGCCAGGCCTCCAGATAGGCCGCGGCCACCGAGACCACCGCGCGGTCAGCCGCGCGCGCGTCCGACCGTTCCTTCAGCCAGTAGGTGAGACCGCCACCAACCGCCACGAGCACGAGCACCAGACCTGCGGCCAGCAGGCCCCGGCGCCCCCGCCCCCTGCGGCGCGACCGGGACGGACCGAACCCCGTAGGTGTGAGGGGCACGACGACTCGCCTCCCCCCATTGCCTCGCAGAACCATCCGGTGGGGCCCGCAAGGCCCGTCCACACACTACGAACGGCTCCGCGACTCCGCATCCGACGCGCCGCGCGACGTCGGCAAGCCGACACGCGGATGCACCGATGGCGGCAACACGGAGGACCACACCTTTGTTGGAGCAGCCGGCCGACCGGCCAGCCGGTCAGCTGGGCGGGACCAACGCGGACTCCGACTCGTCCCGGGTCGCGCCCCAGGGCGGGACGCGCTCACCGGTCGGCGCGGGCAGGATCTGGCGCAACACCGGTCGTCGGGTCCGCCAGCTGCGCCACTCACGCGGGTAGCCCACCGAGACCTCCTCGAACCGGACGCCGTCATGCCACGTCGTCCGAGGAATGTGCAGGTGACCGTAGACCACGGCGGCGACGTTGTAGCGGGTGTGCCAGTCCGCGGTGAGCTCGGTGCCGCACCACTGCGCGAACACCGGGTAGCGCAGGATCCTGGTGGGCTCACGCACCAGCGGGAAATGGTTGACGAGCACGAGGGGGACGTCCCGGGGACATTCGTCCAGCCGGACGCGCGTCTGCGCGACCCGAGCCCGGCACCAGTCGTCCCTGCTCGGATAGGGGTCGGAGTGCAGCACCGACTCGTCGGAGCACACCACGCCCGCCGCGTACGCCGCGGCGAGCGCCTCCTCCTTGTTCGAGGTGCCCTCGGGACGGAACGTGTAGTCGTAGAGCAGGAACATCGGCACGATGCGCACGGGACCACCCAGCCCGGTCCAGATCGGGTAGGGGTCCTCGGGGGTGAGAACTCCCAGGCCCGCGCACAGGTCAACCAGATGACGGTAACGGGCCTCTCCGCGCAGGGGCACGGCGTCCCGGCTCAACGTCCACAGCTCATGGTTGCCGGGCACCCACACGACCTGGGCGAACCGGCCCGCGAGCAACCTCAGCGCCCATTCGACGTCGTCGAGACGTTCGCCGACGTCGCCGACCACGAGCAACCAGTCATCGTCATGGCCCGGCCGCATCGCCTTGACGATCGCCCGGTTCTCCGGATGGCGAACATGGATATCGCTGGTGGCGAGCAGACGCCCCCGCGTGGTCCCAGACATCACCGACGATCGTCGCACATTGCCGGAACCACCGTCGGTCAGGAGACTTCCAGCCGCTCCAGCAACAACCTGCGGACGGCCGCGGCGTCCGCCTGGCCCCGCATCGTCTTCATCACCGTGCCGACGAGCGGCCCCACCGCGTTCAGCTTGCCGCCCCGGACCTTGTCCGCGATGTCGGGCGCGCCGGCGATCGCGGCGTCAACCGCGTCGCGCAGCGCCGAGTCGTCGGAGACCACGGCCAGCCCCCGCGCGGCGACGACCTCGTCGGGCGAGCCGTCACCCGCGAGCACACCGTCGACGACCTTTCGCCCGAGTGCGTCGGTCAGCTTCCCCTCGGCGACGAGCTCGCAGATCCGGGCCACCTGGGCCGGGCTGATCGCCAGCTCACGCGGCTCGACACCGGCGTCCGAGGCGCGCCTCGCCAGCTCGTTGAGCCACCACTTGCGCGCCCCGGCCGGGCTCGCGCCGGCGGCCACCGTCGCCTCGACCAGCTCCAGTACCCCGGCGTTGCGCATCTCCTGCAGCTCACGGGCGGTGTAGCCGAGCTCCGCGACGAGCCGGGCCCGCCGCTGTGCCGGCAGCTCCGGCAGGACCGCGCGCAGCGCCTCGACGTACTCCGAGGTGAGCGCGAGCGGCGTCAGGTCCGGCTCCGGGAAGTAGCGGTAGTCGGTCGCCTCCTCCTTCGACCGGCCAGAGGAGGTGCGGCCCGACGCCTCGTCGAAGTGCCGGGTCTCCTGGATGACCCGCTCGCCGGCGTCCAGCAGCGCCGCCTGGCGCACGACCTCGAAGCGGACAGCCCGCTCGACCGAACGCAGCGAGTTGAGGTTCTTCGTCTCCGAACGGGTGCCGAACGGCGCGTCCGGCTGCCCTGCCGCGGGCCGGGGCCGCAGCGACACGTTCGCGTCGCAGCGCAGCGAGCCCTGGTCCATCCGCACGTCCGAGACCGCCAGCGCCCGGCACAGCTCCCGCAGCTCGTCGACGTAGGCCCGAGCGACCTCGGGATGCCGGATGTCGGGCTCGGTGACGATCTCCACCAGGGGGATGCCGGCCCGGTTGTAGTCGACCAGGGAGTGGGTGGCTCCGTGGATCCGCCCGGTCGCCCCGCCGACGTGCAGCGACTTGCCGGTGTCCTCCTCCAGGTGGACCCGGGTGATCCCGACTCGGTGGATCTCCCCCTCGACCTCGACGTCAAGCCAGCCGTTCGAGCACAGCGGCTCGTCGTACTGACTGATCTGGAAGTTCTTCGGCATGTCCGGATAGAAGTAGTTCTTCCGGGCGAACCGGCACCAGGATGCGATCGTGCAGTTCAGCGCGAGCCCGATGAGCGTCGCGAACCGCACCGCGGCCTCGTTCACCACCGGCAGCGCCCCGGGCAGGCCCAGGCAGACCGGGCATACCTGGGTGTTCGGCTCCGCGCCGAACGTCGTCGCGCACCCGCAGAACATCTTGGAGGCGGTGCCGAGCTCGACATGGGTCTCCAGCCCGATCACCGCCTCGTAGCGCGCGGTGGCGTCCTCATAGGAGGGGGTGGCGATGACGGGAGCCGATGTGCTCACCGGGATGACTCCTCTTCGATGCCGTCTTCAAGGCCGTCTTCGTGACCGCCAGCCGCCGGCCGCCCAGGCGTTGCCCCCTGGCTGCCGGCCTGACGCCGCGTGTCACGGACATGGACGTAGCCCAGCGCGACCGCCGCGGGCAGGCCGATGACCCCCCAGACGAGCAGGATCGGGCTCAACGTCAGGACGCCGAGGACGAGCACCACGAGCGTGAGCCCCCAGACAATCAGCAGAAGTGCGCGGTCCTGGCGACCGCTGCGCAGCTCGACCATCTCCTTCTCGTCCCTCCTCTCCTGGTGCGCTGGCCTGTTGCCCACAGGCTCGGTCTGTCCACAGCGTCGGTTTGTCTACAGCGTCGGTGCTTCGTCGAGCAGGGCGTGCCCGCGCCGGGCGTCCAGCGCGGCCTCCAGTGCCCCGCCGACCAGGTAGAGCCGGTCATCGGCGAACGCCGGCGCCATGATCTGGATGCCCACGGGCAGCCCGTCCACGAGCCCGGACGGCAGGCTCATCGCCGGCCCACCGGCGAGGTTGGACGGAATCGTGCACAGGTCCGACAGGTACATCGCCACCGGGTCGTCGACCTTGTCCCCGATCGGGAAGGCCGGCGTCGGCGTGGTCGGTGAGACCAGCACGTCAGCCTGTTCGTACGCGGCGGCGAAGTCCCGGCTGATCAGCGTCCGGACCTTCTGTGCCTGCCCGTAGTAGGCGTCGTAGTACCCCGAGGACAGCGCGTACGTGCCGAGCATGACCCGCCGCTTCACCTCGGCACCGAACCCGACGTCCCGGGTACGGCTCATGACCTCCTCCGCGCCGGCGCGACCGTCGTCCCCGGCCCGCAGGCCGAACCGCATCGCGTCGAAGCGGGCCAGGTTGGACGAGCACTCGCTCGGTGCGATCAGGTAGTACGCCGCCATCGCGTAGGTGAAGTGCGGGCAGCTCACCTCGACCACCTCGGCACCGAGCCCGGCCAGCTCCGCGACGGCCGCGTCGAACGCGGCCTGCACTCCCGGGTCGTAGCCCTCGCCGGCGAGTTCACGCACCACGCCCACCCGCATTCCGCGGATGTCCCGGCGGCCGGCGGCCTCCACCACCGGAGGCACCGGCAGCTCGACGCTGGTGCTGTCCATCGGGTCGTGCCCGGCGATGGCCGCGTGCAGCAGGGCGGCGTCGGCGACGGTACGGGTGATCGGGCCCGCCTGGTCCAGGGAGCTGGAGAACGCGACGAGGCCGTACCGGCTGACCCCGCCGTAGGTCGGCTTGACCCCGACCAGACCGCAGACGGCGGCCGGTTGACGGATCGAGCCACCCGTGTCGGTGCCGATGGACAGCGGCGCTTCGAAAGCGGCCACCGCGGCCGCGCTGCCACCACTGCTGCCACCCGGTATCCGGGTGAGATCCCATGGGTTACGGGTCGGGCCGTACGCCGAGTTCTCGGTGGAGGAGCCCATCGCGAACTCGTCCATGTTGACCTTGCCGAGAATGACGACGTCGGCAGCGCGCAGCCGGGAGACCACAGTCGCGTCGTAGGGCGGTCGCCAGCCTTCGAGAATCCTGCTGCCGCAGGTGGTCGGCATACCACGAGCGGTGAACACGTCCTTGAGCGCGAGCGGCACACCGGCCAGTGGACCCAGCCGCTCCCCCGCGGCACGCCGGACGTCCACCGCGCGGGCGGCGGCAAGCGCGCCTTCCGCATCGACGTGCAGGAACGCGTGCACCGCGTCGTCGACCTTCGCGATGCGGTCCAGAGCGGCGAGGGTGGCCTCCTCCGCGGAAAGCTCACCCGCGGCGATCGCGGCGGCCGTCGCGGCAGCCGTCAGCCGGACGACGTCGTCCGTCCGGGCGGACTCCACGGGCGTCGAGATGCCTGAAACGTCGGTCATGTGCAGCCTGGTGCCCTTCACTCTTCCGGATCGAGAATGCGCGGCACCCGGAACCGGCCCTCCTCGGCGGCGGGCGCGCCGGCGAGGACGTCGGCGACCGGCAGCGACGGGCGAGTCACGTCCGCGCGGAAGACATTGGTGAGCGGTACGGCGTGCGAGGTCGGCGGAATGTCTGCCGCCGCCACCTCGGCGACCCTGGCCACGGCGCCGAGAATCGCCTCCAGCTGCGGTGCCAGCGCGTCGAGCTCAGCGGAGGACAGGGACATCCGCGAAAGGCGGGCAAGGTTCGCGACCTCGTCCCGGGTGATCGCCATTCCGGTGGACCCCTCGTGAGCGGTGGGCACAGGCCCTACATCGGCTAGGTCGTGGCGCGCGCCGCGCGGGCAGCGGCGTACCTGGCGAAGCGCGGCGTCAGCGTGCACTCATCGTACGGGTCCGCGTCGCGGAGCCGGCGCGCCGCGCGACGCACACAGCCACCCACGATCACCCGTTCCCGAAAACCGTTTCCTAACAGGCAGGTGACCTGCATCGACATCTGCCCGTGACGTGATCGCCATGACAGCGTCACACATCTTGCGCATGCTCAGCCGCATGTCGTACCTGCTCCGGCTCCTTCTGCCCGACCATCCTGGCGCGCTGGGCGCGGTGGCGACGGCCCTCGGCGCGGCGGGGATCGACATCGTGAGCCTCTCGGTCGTGGAGCACACACCCGCCGGCGCGGTCGACGACATGATCGTGCTGCTGCCGCCCGGCGGTCTGGCCGACCGCGTGTTCACGGCCGCGCAGTCCGTTCCCGGGGTGACCGTCGAGGCCCTGCGCCCCTTCCTCGCCGACGGTGCCGGTATCGGCGACGACCTGGAGCTCGTCGACGCGCTGACGGAACGTCCCTCCGAAGCCGCGGCCGTGTTGACCGAGCTGGTCTCGGGTGTCTTCAACGCCGACTGGGCCCTGCTGCTCGAACACCTGGCGCCGGGTGACGTCCGCGTCCGCGAGGCGTCGGTGGGCGCTCCCAACCTCGGCAGCGACGACCTGGGCGTGCCGGAACGGGTCCGCATCTCCCTGCCGTGGCTGCCGTTGGAGAAGGCCAGGCGAATCGCACCCAGCGATGGGGAGTTCCCGGCCCGCTGGGAGGCGGTCAGCATGGAGCTCGCCGCCGCGCCTGTCGGCCACGACCAGCTGGTCCTGCTCGTCGGCAGACCAGGCGGCCCGGCGTTCCGTGGCTCGGAGATCGCGCGTCTGGCGCATCTGGCCGGCATCGCCGCCAGCCTCGCCCGTACCAACGGCCCCCGGCGCTAACGAGCGACCGTCCGCCGGCCCGTCAACGACGCCCGGCCCGTCAACGACGCCTTCGGCGGACAGCCTGACCTGGAACATCGCAGCGTCTCGGCAGGCGATCGTCCGGTTCGGCGCGCAGCCCGCTGGAAGCTGACGGAACCCGGTGCAGTCCCGTCAGCCGTCACGGCTCAGGCTCACCACGGCGTCCTGTGACTGGCCGTGCCTGGAATCCACCTGGCGGGCCTCACCGGGACGATGTCCGGTGAGAAGCTCGCGGGCCTGGCCGGGCTCGACCAGCCACCGTGTGACCAACGCCGCGGGCAGTGCCGGCGCCACATGCCAGCCCTGCGCGGCGTCCGCGCCGAAACCGGCGAGCTGGCACCACTCCGTCGATGTCTCGACGCCTTCCGCCACGACGCGCATCCCGAGGTCGGACGCCATCCGCACCACGGCGCGAATGAAGGCGACCTCCCTGGTGGCTGCCTCCCAGGCCGCGGTTTCCCCATCGGCCGGGCCCATCGTGACGGCGTCTCGGGGGTCGGCGCCCAGCCGCCCGATCACCGTCCGATCAATCTTGATCTCGCCGATCGGCAACCGACGCAGGGCGTCCAGGGAGATCAGTCCGGTGCCGAAGTCATCCAGGCTCACGGTCACGCCGAGGTCGACCAGATCCCGTAGCGCGCGGGCGGCCCCGTCGCCGTCGGCGGTCAGCGCCCGTTCGGTCACCTCGAAGGTGAGTGCGCCCGGTGACAGGTTGTTGGCGGCAAGCGCGCTCGCGACGGACCCGACGAAACCGGGGTCTCGCAGATCACGCGGGGAAACGTTCAGCGCGACCGCGGCCGGGATCCCGGCCGCGTGCCACCGGGCGGTCTGGGCCAGCGCCGTGTCCATCGCCCAGGAGGTGATCGGACGGATCAGACCAGCGGACTCGGCGAGCGGAACGAAGACTCCCGGCAGCAGCAGACCGCGGCTCGGGTGCCGCCAACGCAGCAGCGCCTCGGTTCGGCGCACCCTTCCGTCGACGATCTCCGCCTGAGGCTGGTAGTGCAGTTCGAGCTGCCCGTGGTCGAGGGCGTAGCCCAGCTCCGCCGTGGTCCGCGTACGCAGCCGGGCCCGGCGGGCGTCACGCGGGCCGTAGGCCTGGACCCCCAGCCGATGCTCCTTCGCCGCGTACATCGCGATATCGGCGGACTGCGACAGCGCTGGCAGATCGGCGCCGTGATCGGGGTAGAGCGCCACACCGACACTCACATCGATGTCGCAGAACTGACCGTCGATCTCGTACGGCGCGCGCACGACACCGCGCACCCGCCCGGCGACCTCGGTGGCGACAGTTCGACCGTCGGCGCCGGGTGGAAGCCACGGAAGCAGCACCGCGAACTCGTCACCACCGAGCCTCGCGACGACGTCCCCTGGGCGCAGGGCAGCGGCGAGACGAGCCGCGGCGACAACCAGCAGACGGTCGCCGACATCGTGCCCGAGCCGGTCGTTGACCTCCTTGAACCGGTCGAGGTCGAGCAGCAGCAACCCGACACGAGTACCGGTCCGTTCCGCCGCCGCGATGCTGAGCGCCGCACGCTCGGCGAGCGCGGTCCGGTTCGGCAGGCCGGTCAGCCCGTCATGACGGGCCTCATGCTCCTTCTGCCGCGCGCCCTCACCGACCCTCGTCACCACCCGCAGCGCGGGCAGGAGCAGCAGCGCCAGCCAGGGACCACGCCCGGCGGCGATCACGATCAACGGCGCGAGGGACAGCAGGGCCGCGGCGACCGCCAGTCGCCGATGCAGCTCGTTGTACAGCAGACGGAACGATGCATCGCCACGGCTGCCGCTCCCACGGCTGCCGCTCCCACGGTTACCGCCCCCGCGGATGTCGTTGCGCCAGCCACGGGCAGCTCCGCCGGCACGCGCGCCCGGCCTGCCCGGCCGGCCCAGCCGGTTCGGCCGCGCAGGCCGAACCGGCCCGCGCGACCGAAGCGGCCCGCGCGACCGAAGCGGCCCGACTGGAGCGCCGGCCAGGTCATCGATCACGAACAGCACCAGCGCGGCGAGGGCGACAGCCGGCAGCTCGGCGGTACCGAGGGTGCGGTCGAGACCGAACGCCGCCACGACGGCCCCGGCTGCGGCGAGCCCAAGCGCGCGACGCCCCACCCGGGCCACCACAAGCCCCAGCGAACTCCGTCGTGGCAGCTCCAGCAGAACACCCACGACGAGGTGAACCGCCAGCGCCGGCGCCGCACCCCAGCCGAGCAGAATCGCGAAAAGGAAGGTGCCCGTGAGGTCCGTGCCGCCGCCACCCACCACCTGGGTCGCCGCGGAGCCGGGCCCCAGCCCCGACAGCAGCCCAGACCCCGCCCCAGCCCCTGGCAGTGGCCCGGTGATCTGCGCCGATGCTGACGGCATCAGCGACGGGTGCGGCTGCGGGCCGACGGCGACGGTGAGCCCGGCGAGCAGCGCGAAGGCCACCCCGAGATCGTCGAACCCGCCATGGCCGGCCGCGACGGCGATGATCGCGAATGCGGACAGGCATCCCAGCGCCCCGCCCACAGCCGCCCAGACGGCGGACAACGATGCGGGTGGCCTGGACAGCCCAGACGCCTCGGACAGCCCCGACGGCCCGTCGCTCGGCCGAGGGCCCCCCATCAGCAAAGCCCAGGTCCGCCCGGAGCCGATCCGTCGACGTGTTGCAGATGCTCGTAAGCGCGGCCCGTCACGCGGCCAGGTACATGACAGAACATATGAGTGCTCACCGTGATGAACCTTTCGCTGCCAGGATTCGAAGGCTACCCCTCCCCCTCTTCGTGCACGGCAAGCGCCCTGGCCGCATCCGCTCCGTCACCGAGCAGCGCTGCGAAGCCCGTCTCGTCGAGCAACGGAATCCGCAGACTCAGCGCCTTCTGGTACTTCGAGGCACCTGGATCCACCCCGGCGACCACGAAAGTGGTCTTCTTGCTCACCGAGCCGGTGACCTTTCCGCCGCGCGCCTGCACCGCCTCGGTAGCCGTGTCCCGGCTCCACCCCTGCAGTGTTCCGGTGATGACGACGACGACACCGTCCAGCAGCCCGGGGCCCTCTCCCGCGCCCTCATCCGCCAGACGGGCCCCACCGGCTGCGATACGGGCCACGACATCGCGATGGCGGGGATCGGCGAACCAGTCGACCACCGCCTCGGCGATCTTCGGCCCGACCCCGTCGACGACGGCGAGCCGCTCGGCCGGCGCGGCGGCGATCGCGTCGAGGGAGCGCAGCTCCCGGGCCAACGCGCGGGCGGCGGTCGGCCCCACATGCCGGATCGACAACCCGACGAGCAACCGCCACAGCGGCCGGTCCCGAGCCGCCTCGATCCCGCGCAGAATCTGGTCGACCTTCTTGCTCGCAAAGCCACGCAGACCCTCGAAGGACTCCGGGGCGAGATGAAAAATGTCGCCTATGTCACGGATGCGCCCTTCGGCGAGTAGCACCGTCGCGGTCTCATAGCCCAGCCCGTCGATATCGAGCGCACCGCGCGACGCCAGGTGGAAAACCGACTCCCGCAGCTGCGCCGGACACGACACCGTGTTCGGGCAGCGGATGTCCACCTCGCCTTCCGGACGGACCAGCTCGGTACCGCACTCCGGGCAGTGCGTGGGCATGACGAACGCACGCTCCGAACCATCCCGCAGGTCGACGACCGGGCTGACGATCTCCGGAATGACGTCGCCGGCCTTGCGGAGCACGACCATGTCCCCGATGAGCACTCCCTTGCGGCCCACCTCGTCGATGTTGTGCAGGGTGGCCATACCCACCGTCGACCCCGCCACCTTCACCGGCTCGAGAACCCCGAACGGTGTCACCCGACCCGTTCGGCCGACGTTGACCTGGATGTCCCGCAGCCGGGTGGTGACCTCCTCGGGCGGGTACTTGAACGCGACCGCCCAGCGGGGCGCCTTCGAGGTGGCGCCAAGCCGGCGCTGCTGGGCGAAACCGTCGACCTTGATCACGATGCCGTCGATCTCGTGCTCGACGTCGTGCCGCTGCTCACCCCACGCCCGCACGAAGGCGAGTACCTCATCGACCCCCGCGCACACCTGATAGCGCGTGGAGACCGGCAGGCCCAGCTCAGCCAGCCGCTCGTAGGCGGCCGACTGTGACTCCATCTCGAACCCCCGGTTCGCGCCGAGCCCGTGCACGATCATGGCCAGCGGGCGGCTGGCCGTGACCCGGGGGTCCTTCTGCCGCAGCGACCCGGCAGCCGCGTTTCGCGGGTTGGCGAAGGGCGCCTTTCCCGCCTCGACCAGTGACGCGTTGAGCTCGGCGAACCCCGCGGTCGGGAAGTACACCTCCCCACGGACCTCCAGCAGCTCCGGCACGCCCGGACCACGCAGCCGTGCCGGCACGCTGCGCAGGCTGCGCACGTTCAGCGTTATGTCCTCACCGGTACGGCCGTCGCCGCGGGTGGCCGCGCTCACGAGAGCACCGGCCTCGTAGACGAGGTCGACCGCGAGCCCGTCGATCTTCAACTCGCACAGCCAGGCCTCCACCGGCTGCTCCCGCGCGGCACGTGCGGCCCAGGCGTGGAACCCGTCCTCGTCGAAGACGTTGTCCAGCGACAGCAGCCGTTCCAGGTGGGTGACCGGCGTGAACAGCGTCGAGTAGGAGCCGGCTACCTTCTGTGTCGGCGAGTCCGCGGTTCGCAGCTCCGGGTACTGCTGCTCGATCTGGTCAAGCTCACGCAGAAGCGCGTCGTACTCGGCGTCGGCGATGGTCGGCGCGTCGAGCACGTAGTAGCGGTGGGCATGTTCCTCCAGATCACGGGCCAGCTCCGCAGCACGCGCGCGCACAGCCGTGTCAGGCGCCTCGGCCTCCCCCGCTACAGGCACCGGCGCCACCGCGGGCACCGCCACCGCCTGGTTGTCGGCCATCGGCTCGACGCCTTCCTCCGCCATGCTCACCGAACTCCCCACGCCACAGCTGCAGCGGAACTCACCGGCCGGATGTCACTGAGCCTTTTCCACCGTCGGCTCCGACCTGCCGCGACACGCCCGACGAGCGTGAGATGGAAAAGGCTCACAGTGTGGAAATCACTGCGGTGATTCCACCAGGACACGCGCCGCCAGACGGCAGTGCCGCAGCACGGCACGCGCATCGGCCACCGTGGCATGAGCCAGACCACACGTTGGTGTCACCGCGACCACCTCTCCCAGCAGCTCCGGACGGAAACCCAGCCGACGCCACAGGTCGACCGCCACCGCGACGGTACGACGAGGGTCCGACAGATCCTGGCCGACTCCGGCGGAGGTCGGTACCAGGCCGAGCATCAGCCCCATCCCCGCCTCGACCGCCTCGCCGACGGCGTCGTCCTGGTCCCGGGTGAGCAGCGTCGCGTCCAGGCCGACGAAGCGGGCCCCGGCCTGGCGCAGCAGTCCGATCGGGACGTCCCGCGCACAGCAGTGCACGCCGGCCGCGATCACCGCCCCGACCGCGGTCGCCGTGGTCAGGACGGCCGCCAGCCGCTCCGTCGCCGGCCCTTCCTCGACCGCGCGCAGCACCGAGAAGCCACTGGGTGTGCGGATGCGTCCGGCGAGCACCGCCGGCAGCGCCGGCTCGTCCAGCTGAACCACCAGGCGGGCTCCCGGCACCCGGCGAGCGAGGTCGGTCAGGTGGCTGCTGAGCCCCTCCGCGAGGCCCTCCGCGAGATCACGGGTGGCTCCGGCGTCCACGAGCGCCTTGTGCCCGCGTGGCAGCTCCACCGTGCTCGCCAACGTCCAGGGACCACCGACGGCCACCTTGATCGGGCCGGTGTAGCCGGCGGCCGCCTCGGTGAACGCGTCGAGGTCCCGTTCAAGCAGGTCGCGGGCCCGGCGGAGGTCGAGCCCCGGGCGCGGCACCAGCCGCCAACCGGATGGCTGCAGATCAACCGGCAGATCCGCCAGCACCGCGCAGGTCCGGCCGATCATGTCCGCACCCACTCCGCGGGCGGGCAGCTCCGGCAGGAAGGGCAGGTCCGGGACCTCCCCCAGCACGTAGCGCGCCGCTTCGACCGGGTCGAGGTCGGGCAGTGACCCGACACCCGACGCGCACCCCGCCGACCACGGCAGGCCTTCGGGCGCGGCAGGGGCCTGGCCAGCCGGCGACGCGCTGTCCCCCTCCTCCGGCGGCCCAGGCTCGCGCTCCGTCGCGGACCACATCATCGCCACATCGACTCCTCAATCTCCGGAACAGTCTCCGGACGCATCCCGGGTCTCAGACGCATCACACGCCCGCGGCCGGCCGGGTGCCGTCGCCGGTGCCGTCGCCTGGTGCCCTCGTGCCTGGTGCCGTGCCGATGCCATCGCATCGGGCCGGTCCCGGGCTGGCCCACGTCGCGGGCGCCCCGACATGGCTTCCGCCGTCAGGGACCGGATCCGGAAAAGGATGTCAGGCGGCCAGCGAGCGGATGCGGCCGCCGCCGAGCACACGGTCGCCGTCGTAGAACACCACGGCCTGACCGGCCGCCGTCCCACGCACAGGCTCCACCAGCTGCACGTCAAGCTCCTCGCCACGGGCACGGACCACCGCGGGGACCACACCACCGTGTGCCCGCACCTGCGCCACGCATGACACCGGGCCCTCGTGCGGCCAGACGATCCGCTCCGCGACCAGGCTGCGCATGTCCAGCGCCCGCGCCGGCCCGACGGTCACCGTGGACGTCACCGGGGACACCTCGAGCACGTAGCGTGGACGGCCGTCCGGCGCGGGGTGGCCCAGCCGCAGGCCCCGGCGCTGCCCCACCGTGAAGGCGTAGGCGCCGTCGTGCTCGCCCAGGGTCTCGCCGGTCTCGGAGTCGACGATGGGGCCGGGCCGCGGCCCCAGCCGGTCACGGAGCCAGGCCCCGGTGTCCCCGGCGGCGACGAAGCAGATGTCGTGGCTGTCCGGCTTGTCGGCGACGCCCAGCCCACGGCGCGCCGCCTCCTCACGGACCTGGGCCTTCGTCGAGTCGCCGAGCGGGAACCGAGCCGCGGCGAGCTGGTCGGGGCGCAGCGTGCCGAGCACGTAGGACTGGTCCTTGGCCAGGTCCACCGAGCGGCGCAGGGTGCCGTCCGGGTCGAGTCGCGCGTGATGCCCGGTGACCACGGCGTCGAACCCGAGCGCGAGCGCCTTGTCCAGGACGGCGGAGAACTTGATGCGCTCATTGCACTGAACACATGGGTTAGGGGTTCGTCCGGCGGCGTAGTCGGCGACGAACTGGTCGATGACCTCCGCCTCGAAGCGGTCCGCGAGATCCCACACGTAGAAGGGGATACCGAGCACGTCGGCGGCACGACGGGCGTCCCGCGCGTCCTCCAGAGTGCAGCAGCCTCGAGAACCGACCCGGTCGGAGGCCGGCGACCGGGACAGGGCGAGATGGACGCCGGTCACATCATGACCGGCGTCCACGGCCCTGGCCGCGGCGACCGCCGAATCGACGCCACCCGACATTGCCGCGAGCACCTTCATCCCGCTCACGATCCCATCTCCCGCTCTCCCGCTCTCCCGTCCGGCCAGACGGCCCTCCGACCAGCTGTTCCGACCCGCTGTCAGGATCCGCGAGGCCAGACCCGCACGACCAGATCCGCCCGGGACCAGATCCGCCCGGGATCAGGCCCGCGAGATCAGGCCCGCGAGCTCACCAGCCCGGCCCGCCCGTTCGACCACCTGCCCGATCACCGCGACCAGCGCGTCGACGTCCGCGGCGACCGAACCGTGCCCGAGCGAGAAACGCAGCGAACCCCGAGCGTGCGCCTCTTCGACACCCATAGCCAACAGCACATGAGAGGGCCGCGCGATTCCCGCCGAGCAGGCGGAACCGGTCGAGCATTCCACTCCGTGCGCGTCGAGCAGCATGAGCAGCGAGTCGCCCTCACAGCCGGGAAAGGTCAGATGGGCGTTGCCGGGCAGCCGGCCGGCGCCGGAGGGCGCGCCGTTGAGGACGGCCCCGGGAACCTGCGCGAGGACCCGACGCACCAGGTCATCGCGCAGGTCGGTAAGCCTGAGCCGCTCCGCGGGCAGCTCTGCTGTGGCGACGCGCGCGGCCGCCGCGAAGGCAGCGACACCGGGCGTGTTGAGGGTGCCGGAACGGACGTCGCGCTCCTGGCCACCGCCGTGCAGGTGCGGCTCAAGCTCGAGGCCTCGCCGCAGGAGCAGCGCCCCGACTCCGACCGGGCCGCCGATCTTGTGCGCGCTGATCGTGAGTGCGTCCGCCGCGCTCGCGGCGAAGGACGTCTCCACCTGGCCGAATGCCTGCACCGCGTCGGTATGGAACGGAATGCCGTAGTTGTGCGCGATACTCGCCAGCTCCGCGACCGGCTGGATCGTGCCCACCTCGCTGTTCGCCCACATGACCGAGATCAGCGCGACGGACGACGGATCGGCCTGCACGGCCGCACGCAGCGCCTCGGGGTGCACCAGACCGGTGCCGTCCACCGGAATCGTCTCCAGCACCGCGCCCTGCTGCCTGGCGAGCCATGACGCCGTGTCCAGCACGGCGGGATGCTCGACCGCGCTGACCAGCACACGACGCCGCTGCGGGTCGACCGCCCGGCGAGACCAGAACAGGCCCTTCACCGCGAGATTGTCACTTTCCGTGCCGCCACCCGTGAAGATGACGTCGGACGGCCGCGCGCCCAGCACCTCGGCCAGCGACTCCCGCGACTCCTCGACGAGCCGGCGTGCGCGCCGACCACCGGCATGCAGTGATGAGGCGTTGCGCGTGCCGGTCAGGGCTGCGGTGAACGCCTCGACGGCCTCGGGACGCATAGGCGTGGTCGCCGCGTGGTCGAGGTAGGTCACGTCTGTAGAGGGTAGCCGCAGCCCGGACGCCTCAGCTGGGCTCGCCGGGGCCGAGCGGTCCCACCAGGCAGGACCGCGAGGACCGCGAGGACCGCGAGGACCGCGAGGACCGGCACAGCGTGGCCCTCAGAAGTCGCCGGCCCGGCTGCGAAGGTCGGTGAGCAGGTCCACGAGCTCGCGGACCCCGTTCTCGGGCAGACCGGGATCGGCGAACACGCTCTCGTTGAGCTTCTCGGTGGCCGCGAGCGCCGTCGCGCGACCGTCGTCGGTGATCTCGGCGAGGATGGCCCGCCGGTCGGTCGGATGCGGCTGGCGGCGAACCTGGCCCCGGGCCTCCAGCCGGTCGACGGCACTGGTGACGCTGGTCGGGTGGACCTGGAGCAGACTGCCGATGCGGCTGAGCGGCAACGAGCCCCGGCGGCTGAACAGCAGCAGCATCAACAGCTCGTAACGGGCGAACGTCAGATCGAGCGGACGCAGGATCTCGTCGACGCGGGCGAGCAGGATCTGCTGTGCACGCATCAACGAGGTGACCGCGGCCATCCCGTCCGCCACCCCGCCCCACCCGTGCGCCGTCCACTGCCGGTGTGCCTCCGCGATCGGGTCGGTCGGAAGCGGCTTCGGCGGCGACACGAGGGCGGTACTCCAAAAGATCGCGGGGCGGATGAGCGGATGAATGGCGCTGTCCACTATGCCATTCCCACGTGCCATTCGCGGACCTTGGCAACGGGCGAGGCCCGCCGGCGCAGTGTGCCGGCCGGCTCGGCTCGTCCACAACCACGTGCCGAGCCGCCGGCACCGGGGGTACAACATCTTCACGCGACGATGACCGATGTTGCCGATGACCGATGTGGCGGATGACGGCCACAGCTGCGCGACCGCGCTGCCGCAGCACGTCAACGCCGCCGGACGTGGCTAGATGTTTCGGCGATACTGCCCGCCGACTTCGAAGAACGCCGCGCTGATCTGACCGAGCGAACACACGCGCACCGCGTCCATCAAGGCGGCAAAGGTATTGCCACCCGCTGTCGCGACCTTCCGCAGACGGTCGAGCGCCAGGGCGGCCTCGGCCGCGTTGCCTGAGGTGAACTCCTCGAGCCGGCGCAGCTGCGACTGCTTCTCCTCCTCGGTGGCCCGGGCCAGCTCGAGCTGGTGTGCGTCCTCCTCGTCGTCGTCCGGGCCGAGGAAGGTGTTGACACCGATGATCGGCAGCGAACCGTCGTGCTTGCGCCGTTCGTAGAGCATCGACTCGTCCTGGATGCGACCACGCTGGTATCCGGTCTCCATCGCCCCGAGAACGCCACCACGCTCCGAGATCCGCTCGAACTCGGCGAGGACGGCCTCCTCGACGAGATCGGTGAGCTCATCGATCGCGAACGAGCCCTGCAGGGGGTTCTCGTTCCCGGCGAGCCCCCATTCCTGATCAATGATCATCTGGATCGCCAGCGCACGCCGGACCGACTGCTCGGTGGGCGTGGTGACCGCCTCGTCGTAGGCATTGGTGTGCAGGCTGTTGCAGTTGTCATAGATCGCGCACAGAGCCTGCAGAGTCGTCCGGATGTCGTTGAAGTTCATCTCGCGCGCGTGCAGCGAACGGCCCGAGGTCTGCACGTGGTACTTGAGCTTCTGCGAGCGCTCCGACGCACCGTAGCGCTCGCGCATGGCCACCGCCCAGATGCGCCTGGCGACCCGGCCGATCACGCTGTACTCGGCGTCCATGCCGTTGGAGAAGAAGAACGAAAGATTCGGGGCGAAGTCGTCGATGTTCATACCGCGTGCCAGATACGCCTCGACGTAGGTGAAACCGTTCGCGAGCGTGAACGCCAGCTGGCTGATCGGGTTCGCCCCTGCCTCCGCGATGTGGTACCCGGAGATCGACACCGAGTAGAAGTTGCGCACCTGGTTGGCGATGAACCATTCCTGCATGTCGGCCATGCACCGCAGCGCGAACTCGGTCGAGAAGATGCAGGTGTTCTGGCCCTGGTCCTCCTTGAGGATGTCCGCCTGGACCGTGCCACGCACGTTCGCCAGCGCCCAGGCGGCGACCTCGGCGGCCTCGGCCGCCCGAGGCTCACGGCCATGCTCCACCCGGAAGAGGTCGAGCCGCTGCTCGACCGCAGTGGTCAGGAACATCGCCAGCACGGCCGGCGCCGGCCCGTTGATCGTCATCGAGACGCTGGTCGTCGGCGCGCACAGATCGAAGCCGGCGAACAGCGTCTTCATGTCATCCAGCGTGGCGACGGAAACACCTGACGTACCGATCTTCCCGTAGACGTCGGGCCGGGCACCCGGATCACGTCCGTAAAGGGTCACCGAGTCAAAGGCTGTGCTGAGCCGAGTGGCCGGTGAATCCGCCGAGAGGAGGTGGAAGCGCCGGTTGGTCCGAAACGGGTCGCCCTCCCCGGCGAACATGCGCGCCGGGGCCTCACCAACGCGCTTGAAGGGAAAGACCCCGGCGGTGAACGGAAACAGCCCCGGCAGGTTCTCCCGCCGGCGGAACCGCACAAGCCGGGCGTCGTCGTCTATCTCCGGAACGGCCACCCGTGGCAGCGAGGTTCCAGAGAGAGTGGTGCGTACCAGCGGAGTACGGATCTCCCGGCCGCGCACGGTGTAGACCATCTCGTCGCCGGAACGCTCCGCGCGCAGCGCGGGCCAGGACTCGATCAGGTCACGCGTCTCGGCATCGAGGCGCGACTCGGCGGCATCCCGCAGGCTCCGCAGCAACCGCAGGTCCGACTGCTCGGCCTGCCCGGCCTGCTCCCGCCCGGCCCGGTCCGGCCCGGTGCCCCGCTGATGCGCCTCGAGCTCGGCGATCGCGGTGGCCAGGTGCTCGCGACGACGTGCCAGCACCGCCTGCGCCTCCGTGTGGGCGTGGTAGCCACGGACAGCATCCGCGATCTCCGCGAGATAGCGGACCCGGGCCGGCGGAACGACCGTGGTCAGACCACTGGATACCCGCACCTCCACGGGTTCCAGCGCGCCCTGCTTCAGCTCCAGACCACGCTCGCCGAGGAGATCGCGCAGGTAGAAGTACAGCGCCGTGACGCCATCGTCGTTGAAGCGGGCCGCGGAGGTGCCGAAGACCGGCATCTCCTCCCACTCCGCGCCGAACTCCTCCCGATTGCGGACCATCTGACGCGCGACATCGCGCCGCGCGTCCTCGGCACCACGGCGCTCGAATTTGTTGACGGCCACCGCGTCCGCGAAGTCGAGCATGTCGATCTTTTCAAGCTGGGACGACGCCCCGTACTCGGGCGTCATGACATACAGGGAGACGTCGCAGAAGGGCACAATGGCCGCGTCGCCCTGGCCGATTCCAGGGGTCTCGACGATCACCAGGTCATAGCCCGCCACCTTGCAGGCCGCCACGATGTCGGCGAACTGCTCGGGCAACTCCCGCCCGGCCTTTCGCGTTGCCAGCGACCGGAAGAAGGTCAGCGACACGTCACCGCCCGACCTCGGCCCCGCCGGCTCGACGCCGGCATCCGGCCGCATCGCCAGCGCGTTCATCCTGATCCGGTCGCCGAGCAGCGCTCCGCCGCCGCGCCGCCGCGTCGGGTCGACGGCCAGTACCGCGATCCGCAGCGAATCGCTCTGATCGAGCCGGAAGCGTCGCAGCACCTCGTCGGTGAGCGAGGACTTGCCTGATCCACCCGTGCCTGTGATACCGAGGACCGGCACCGGCGGCCGATCGGCGGTCGCCGCCGCTTCCCGGACGGCGGCGGCAAAGGCCGCATCCCGAGAACTCTCGAGCACGGTGATCGCCCGGGCCAGCGCGGCATCGCCGCCGGACCGCAGATCTCCCAGTGCCGGCGTGACCGCCGCCAGGTCCACATCGCTTTCCCGGACGATCCTGTTGACCATGAGAGCCAGCCCGAGACGCCGGCCGTCCTCCGGGGAGAAGATCCGTGCCACGCCGCGCGAGTGCAGCAGATCGATCTCCTCCGGAACGATGACACCGCCACCGCCGCCGTAGACCCGCACGTGCCCGGCGCCGCGCTCGCGCAGCCGCTCGACGAGATAGGTGAAGTACTCGACGTGGCCGCCCTGGTAGGAGGAGATCGCGACCGCCTGCGCGTCCTCCTGGATAGCGGCCGTCACGATCTCATCGACCCCGCGGTCATGCCCGAGGTGAATCACCTCCGCACCCTGTGCCTGGAGGATGCGCCGCATGATGTTGATCGCGGCGTCATGACCGTCGAACAGAGCTGCCGCGGTGACGACCCGCACCGGCCCGGTGGGCACGTGCAACGTGGGGATCTCCTGCTCCGCCTCCGCCGCGGTAACTGCGCTCATGGCCACGCTCCCTGGACGACGCTCGGCTGCCACCGATGCCACCGACTCCCGCTGGCACGTCCGATAGTAGGACGTCCATGGAGTTGGGGCCAACTGTGCGGCTGACGATCGCGTCTCAGGATGGTGGCCTCGAGTGCACTGGAGCGCTCAGCCTGCGGCAACGCCTCACCGAGATCTGGCTCACCTGCCACGCCGGAAACGCGGCAGAACGCAGAAATGCCGATGGGGTTGCCCCCAGCCACAAGGCCAGAAACAACCCCATCGGAAAGAAGTCCGGCGGCGTCCTACTCTCCCACGCGGTCCCCCACGCAGTACCATCGGCGCTGAAGGGCTTAGCTACCGGGTTCGGAATGGAACCGGGCGTTTCCCCTTCGCCAAAGCCACCGAAACACTATCAGACCCGACCCTCCGGTCGCAGCCCGAGAACCGCACAGTGGACGCAAAACAGCAGAATCATAAAGTAGTCAAGCCCTCGGCCTATTAGTACCGGTCAGCTCCATGCGTCACCGCACTTCCACCTCCGGCCTATCAACCCGATCATCTAGTCGGGGGCCTTACCAGGCTACCCTGTGGGAGACCTCATCTTGAAGCGAGCTTCCCGCTTAGATGCTTTCAGCGGTTATCCC